>LELG01000004.1 GCA_001045575.1 Candidatus Burkholderia pumila | reverse complement strand
TCGCGTAAGGGCAATTGCCTTGACAACGCCGCAATGGAGAGCTTCTTCGGTACGTTAAAGTCTGAGTGCTTCCGGCTACACCGCTTCTACAGCATCGAACAGTGCAAGCGGAGCTGAACCGCTACATCCACTACTACAATCACGATCGCATCAAGCTGACACTGAAAGGGCTGAGCCCCGTGCAATACAGCACTCAGCCATTGGCCGCGTAGTCTTTAACTGTCCAACTTCGTGGGGTCAGTTCATCTCAGGAGGCCTTCGGTGATTTGTGCGGCATAGACCGCAGTTACATGGGTGGAATCGAGCGCGGAGAGCACAACCTAGCTCTCGTCAATATAATGAAAGTTATCGACGCCCTAGAAATTCAACTATCTGCGCTTTTCAAGGAATTGGACAATCCAAAACGCACCAAGTGACACACCCACCTGTAAACATTTACAGATCGCTCTTAAAATCGAGCCCCATAATCAAGGCCGGGTTCACGTCCTTATCGGTCAGATTATTAATAACCGTGTGGCGAAGCGAGTGAAAAACCTTTGTCGTGCTTTTTATATTTACCGACTCGGAATCGAAGTATTGACTGAAGCAACGACCAATATTTTCCCATATCCATTTATGCCGGGCATCAGGTGGTCAAAAAGCATCTCACATTTCTTTTTGCGCTATTGCTCCAAGAACCCCATGAACGACAAATTCAGAATATTCCTGTGAAGAGGGATTTTCCGAATAGAGTTCTTGATTTTCTTGATATCGAAGTATGTGACGCCCTCTTCGTCTTGATATTTTCAAGACGAAGATTGCAAATTCTTCTAGTTGAGCCCCTGAATACAAGCTCAGATATGGACCGTAGATATAATCCGGTTTCCTGAAGAAATCGCTACACTTCGCCGGGTCAAAAATCCGACCCAACTCGTCCAGCGTGAATTTATCGTAGTGCTCGGTACCTTCTTCTACTGTGGCTTTATCGCCCACAAACATATTCATGAACGGATTTGCGCCTGATAAATAATGGTTACGGATTGCATATTCGTACAACTCCTTATTGTATAAAATGCGCTTGTTAATCTGGCGAATGGTATTTTTTTGACTAATCAACCTATTTTATACGACACCGCACTTTCGGGCGCCACTTCTCCTACCGGGATATTGCCAAAAATCTCGCTGAATCTCTTATACTCCGACCGCTTATCGTCCACGGTCTTTTGGCATTTTTGAGACTCACCTCCTTAAGGTAAAGCTCTGAGACCTCCAGATAAGGCTTTGTGAGCGGCTTGAGCGCTCTTGCGAGGTGAGTCTGTCGAGTCGGTCTATCTGCTCCTTTCGTAGTTTTGAATCAACACCCTGACCAGCAGCATTTCTTCAGCAGTCCGGATATTGTTGATTTCAATCCCATTGGGCAGTTTGATACCAAGCCACCGCGCTTCCTTTTTCAACGCCTCAAGGTCAATTCCACGGATCAGCGGATGTTTCGACATATGAAAATTGAATAACAGGGCAAGTTGCCGGACATCAGTGAAGTTCTTGGTACGGAGGCTGACACGACAATCTACACCATTGCGTTGCAGTCGCAGGTAATAGACCTCATGGCGAGACTTCGTCAGATTTGGCAGATTCACGTCGGGTAGCAGGTACACCAACAGGTAAACCAGTAAGGCAAATCTCGTTATAAATAAATGATTTATAACGAGATTTTTTGAATGGTGCCGGCTGCAGGACTCGAACCCACCACCTGATGATTACAAATCAACTGCTCTACCAGATGAGCTAAGCCGGCTAAGGTCGAGATTCTACTTCATTTAACGACTTTGAGGTGGCTTCGACCAGACGATTTCGAAGCATCGTCGTCGTATGCGTGCGCGTCTTCCTGGGAATGCGACGACTCTGCATGCGCCGGGGCATCCACACGCTGCTGCGGCTCAGCCGGACACGATACGTTCGAAGAATCAGCAACAGCCTGCGAAGAAGCAGGCTCAACCGGAAACGCCATGCCCTGCCCGTTCTCTCGTGCGTAGATAGCGAGCACATTTGCAACCTGCACTTCGATCTTGTGCGACTTGCCCGAGAAACGCGCGCAGAACTCAATCCATTCGTTGCCCATCTGTAATTGGCTCGTGGCCTCGAAGCTAATGTTCAACACGATCTCGTCGTTACACACGAACTGGCGCGGCACGCGCGTAGCGGCATCGACACGAACGGCTATGTGCGGGGTGAATCCGCTATCCGTGCACCACTCGTAAAGGGCGCGTAGCAGATAAGGCTTGGTGGAAATCTCTTGCATCAACTTTCCTCTGCCGAAGTGCGATGACGCGAAGTCCGCGCCGCCCCGTTCAGGCGCTTGCAAACTATCGACGCATCACCTTTTCGGAAGGCGTCAGCGCTTCAATATATGCCGGACGGCTGAAAATGCGCTCGGCGTATTTCATCAGCGGCGCAGCGTTCTTTGACAGCTCGATGCCGTAATGGTCCAGACGCCACAGCAGCGGCGTGATGGCAACGTCGAGCATGGAAAACTCTTCGCCCAGCATGTATTTGTTCTTCAGGAAGATCGGCGCGAGTTGCGTCAGACGATCGCGGATGGCGCTGCGCGCCTTCTCGTGATTCTTCTCCGCCGCCTTGCCCTTCTCGTTTTCGAGCGTGCCGACGTGCACGAACAGTTCCTTCTCGAAATTCAGCAGGAACAGACGCACGCGGGCGCGCTGCACCGGGTCCGCCGGCATGAGTTGCGGGTGCGGGAAACGCTCGTCGATGTACTCGTTGATGATGTTCGACTCGTACAAGATCAGATCGCGTTCAACGAGGATAGGCACCTGACCGTACGGGTTCATCACCGCGATGTCTTCCGGTTTGTTGAACAGATCAACGTCGCGGATTTCGAAATCCATGCCCTTTTCGAACAACACCAGCCGGCAGCGCTGGGAGAACGGGCAAGTAGTGCCGGAATACAGAACCATCATGTTTTTAAAGTTCCTTCAGTAAACTCGAAGGGTGAGCCGCAGCGTTTTCTTGCCGAAAACGCCGTCGCGACGACCCGACCCACGTCGTCGAAGGCGCACTATTTGATCTGTTTCCAGTATGCCGCGTTCAGGCGCCACGCGAGGAAGCTCAGCATCGCCAGGAACAGCAGTACCCAGACGCCAAGCCGTTTGCGCTGTTGTTGCGCCGGTTCAGATATCCACGAAAAATACGAAACCAGATCCGCCACAGCAGAATCATAATCCACACTGGACATGGCACCGGGCATAACCTGAGTGTAACCTACGAATCTTCTTACCTTTTCGCCCGTTTTTTCGTCCGTATCGGTTTCGAATTTCGCATCCCGTATACCTTGCAGCGTCCAAAGCACGTTCGGCATACTAACATTTTCGAACACGCGATTATTCCATCCCGTCGGGCGCGTCGGATCGCGGTAGAAACTTCTCAGATACGTATAAAGCCAGTCCTTGCCGCGCGCCCGCGCCTCCACCGACAAATCCGGCGGCGACGCGCCGAACCACGCTTTCGCATCGTCCGGACGCATGGCGATCGACATCGTGTTGCCGACCTTGTCGGTCGTGAAGAGCAAATTCTCCTGAATCTGCTTCTCGCTGATGCCGATGTCAGTCAGCCGGTTGTATCGCATCAAATTGGCGCTGTGGCAATTCAGGCAATAGTTTACAAAGATTTGAGCGCCGTGCTGCAAAGACGCCAAATTGTCCGATGCGTCCGGCGCGCGGTCCAGCCCCGCTTCCTCTTGCGCGTGCGCGGGGATCGATCCGAACTCGAACAAGGCCGCACCCAACACTAGTATTGTAGAGAGCCATTTTTTCATCGATTTGTCTCCTGGACTCCGAGCTCAGTGTGGTTTGTAGTGAACTCGCTTGGGCGGCTGTTTGAACTTGCCGCGCGGCGTCCAGAAAGGCATGCTGAGGAAAAACGCGAAGTAGATCAGCGCACATATCTGCGCGATGAGCGTCGCCGCCGGCGATGGCGGACGCGTGCCCAAAAAGCCGAGCATGAGAAACGCGAAGACGAAGATCGCGTAGAAGACTTTGTGGAACAGCGGGCGATAGCGGATCGATTTGACCGGGCTGCGATCCAGCCACGGCAGGAAGAATAGCAACACGACCGCCGTGCCCATCACAACTACGCCCCAGAACTTAGATTCCGTCAGCGCCATGAACACGATCACGATCAGCGCGAGCACCGGCAAGCCGAACTTCCACTTGCTGCGCGCGCGCAGCAGCGCGAACAGCCCGAGCGCGGCAATCACGATCATCAGCACGACCTTGAATGGATCGGTGGTGGCGCGGAGCATCGCGTAGAAGGCGGTGAAGTACCAGACCGGTGCGATTTCAGGCGGCGTTTGCAGCGGATTGGCCGGCACGAAGTTGTTCGCTTCGAGGAAGTAGCCGCCCATTTCAGGCGCGAAGAAGGTGATTGCCGCGAAGATCAGCAGGAAGACGGACACGCCCATGAAGTCGTGCACCGAGTAGTACGGATGGAACGGGATGCCATCGACCGGTATGCCGTTCGCGTTCTTCTTCGCCTTGATCTCGATGCCGTCCGGATTGTTCGAGCCGACTTCATGCAGCGCGACCAGATGCGCGACGACTAACCCGACGAGCACGAGCGGAATCGCGATAACGTGGAAGGCGAAGAAGCGGTTCAGCGTAATGTCCGACACGACGTAATCGCCACGAATCCACAGCGACAAATCCTGACCGATGAAAGGAATCGCTGAAAACAGATTCACGATCACCTGCGCGCCCCAGAACGACATCTGCCCCCACGGCAGCAGGTAGCCGAAGAACGCCTCGGCCATCAGGCATAAGAAAATCGCGCAGCCGAAAATCCACACGAGTTCGCGCGGCTTGCGATACGATCCATACATCAGCCCTCGGAACATGTGCAGATACACGACGACAAAGAACATCGACGCGCCCGTCGAATGCATGTAGCGGATGAGCCAGCCCCACGGCACCTCGCGCATGATGTACTCGACCGATGCGAACGCCAGCGTCGCGTCGGGCTTGTAGTTCATTGTCAGGAAAATTCCGGTGACGATCTGATTCACCAGCACCAGCAACGCAAGCGAGCCGAAGAAGTACCAGAAGTTGAAGTTCTTCGGCGCGTAGTACTCGGAGACGTGTTTCTTCCACGTCGACTTTAGCGGAAACCGGCGATCGATCCAGCCGGTCAGGCCCGTCGTTTCGACTTTCTTGTCTGCAGTCGCCATTTAGGCCTCTCCCTTTTCGTCCTTGCCGATCACGAGTTGCGTCGCGGTGGTGAACATGAATGGTGGAATGTCCAGGTTCTGCGGCGCGGGCTTGTTCTTGAAGACGCGGCCCGCCAGGTCATAGGTCGAGCCGTGGCACGGGCAGAGAAAGCCGCCGGGCCAGTTATCAGGGAGATTGGGTTGTGCGCCTTCCTGTAAGCGCGGCGTCGGCGTGCAGCCCAGATGCGTGCACACCGCGACGGCCACGAAGATGTTCTTGTGATCGGCACGTGAACGGAACTCGTTGTTGCAGTACTCCGGCAACGGCATCGAGAATTCCATCTTCGACTTCGGATCGGCCACTTCGTTGTCAGCCTTCTTGATGTCGGTAAACATTTCTTCGGTGCGGTTGAGAACCCACACCGGCTTGCCGCGCCAGGCGACGGTCATCATTTCGCCGGGCTTCAAAGCACTGATATCGACCTCGACCGGCGCGCCCGCCGCCTTGGCCTTCTCCGATGGCGCGAAGCTGCCCACGAAAGGCACCAGCGTTGCCACCCCTCCAAAACCTCCAGCTACGGTCGTCGCAATCAGCCAGGTACGGCGTCCGCCATCGACGCGCTTATCGTCCTTATTTCGCATTACACGCCCCACTTCTGAGTTGGATTTATACCGGTCACATGGGTATCGATGTTAGTGTGCGCGAATGGAGTTGCCATTTACAAGGGCTGCAAGGGAAAAAATCACTCGAAGTTATTGATGCTTCAGGGTTTTCCCCACGTTTCCGACGCATTGAGTGAAACATTCTTTTCAGTCGACTGCAAGCACCGATAATCCTGTTCCCAGCTTAATACTATATTAAACCGGATTATCGATATCGATAAAAACATGCTCGATGTCGAACTGCTCCGACAGATGGTTGCCGATCGCCTGCACGCCGTAACGCTCGGTCGCGTGATGACCTGCCGCGATGTACGCCACGCCCGATTCCGCTGCGATATGCATAGTCTGCTCGGAGACTTCACCACTCACATAAACGTCCGCGCCGGCTTCGATCGCCTGCTCGAAGTAGCCTTGCGCGCCGCCCGTGCACCACGCCACGCGGCGCAGTTCCATATTCGGCGTGCCGAAAACGAGCGGCTTACGGCCGACCGCGTTCTCGACCGTCGCGGTGAAATGCTCCAGCGACAGCGGCATGCCGAGCAGCGCCGACCAGCCGAGGTCCTGATAGGCGAAACGCACATTGGCGATCAACCCGAGCCGCGAACCGAGCTGCGCGTTATTGCCGAATTCCGGATGCGAATCCAGCGGCAGGTGATACGCGAACAGGTTGATATCGTTCTGAATGAGTGTGCGCAGACGCTGATACTTGTGCCCCGTGATTTGCGGCGCTTCGTTGCCCCAGAAGTAGCCGTGATGCACGAGCACCGTGTCCGCACCCCATTCCAGCGCCGCGTCGAGGAACGCGAGCGAGGCCGTCACGCCTGTCGCCACCTTCTGCACGCGGCGCGTGCCTTCAACCTGCAGGCCGTTCGGGCAATAGTCCTTGAAGCGGCCGATTTCCAGCAGATTGTTCAGATACAATTCGAGCTCGATCCGATCCATGAAATCCTCTATCCCTTCAAATGCTTAGACGCTTCTGGCTATTGTTTGCCCAAGCGGTCACCGTGCTTTTGGCCTTGATGTTCATCATTGCGACCTTGAAACCGCAGTGGCTTCAACATCAGGGCCAGTTCGGCACGCAGCTTGCCGAGCCGATCGTCGCGTTGCAGGAAGTGGCGCCGAGCATTGGCTCACGGCCGCTTCGGTCTTCGTATTCTGAAGGCGCGCAAAAGGCGATGCCCGCCGTCGTGAATGTATTTTCCAGCAAGGACGGCAACCTGCCGCCAGACCCGCGCGCGAAAGACCCGCTGTTTCGCTATTTCTTCGGCGACAAGAACAAGCGCAAAAGTGACGAGCCGCCAGCGTCGAATCTCGGCTCAGGTGTTATCGTCAGCTCGGAAGGTTACATTTTAACGAACCAGCACGTCGTCGATGGCGCGGACCAGATCGAAGTCGCGCTCGCGGACGAGCGTACGTCGAGCGCGAAAGTGATCGGCGTGGATCCGGAAACAGACCTCGCCGTGCTCAAGATCAACATGACGAATCTGCCGACCATCACGCTCGGGCGCATAGAGCAAACGCATGTGGGCGATGTGGTGCTGGCGATCGGCAATCCGTTCGGCGTCGGGCAGACGGTGACCATGGGTATCGTCAGCGCGCTCGGGCGCAACCATCTCGGCATCAACACGTTCGAAAACTTCATTCAGACCGATGCGGCTATCAACCCCGGCAACTCCGGCGGCGCGCTGGTCGACGTGAACGGCAACCTGCTCGGCATCAACACCGCGATTTATTCGCGTAGCGGCGGGTCGCTGGGCATCGGCTTCGCCATTCCGGTTTCGACGGCGCGCAGCGTGCTCGAAAACATCATCACGACGGGAACGGTCACGCGCGGCTGGATTGGCGTGGAACCGCAGGACGTGACGCCGGAGATCGCGGAGTCGTTCGGGTTGGATCAAAAGTCCGGCGCGATTGTCGCGGGCGTGTTGCAAGGCGGCCCGGCGGACAAGGCAGGCATCAAGCCGGGCGATATTCTCGTCAGCATCGACGACGATACGATCACTGACACCACGCGCCTCTTGAACGTCGTCGCGCAGATCAAGCCGGGAACGGCGGTGAAGGCCCACGTGATGCGCAAGAACAAGGAACTGGACGTCAACGTGACCATCGGCAAGCGACCCGCGCAACCGCGTGCAACGCAAATGCCGGATGAAGATCAGGGCGATCAGGATCAGAGCGACGAATAATCGTTCTGAAGGCATTAAAGCAAAAAGGCAGCTTCGGCAAATCGAAGCTGCCTTTTTATTTGCCATTCGCCAATTTGCCAAGGGAAAACCCGACGACGAAATGCCGCAGTTTATTTCGCCGTGACTTGCGATTCGGTGCCCTCTTTCGGCACCACCACCAGCCGCGCGGCAATCAGTCCGACTTCATAAAGCACGATTAGCGGAATGGCGAGAATGAGCTGCGAGAAAACATCGGGCGGCGTGACGACTGCCGAAATCACGAACGCACCAACGATCACATACGGCCGGATCTGCTTCAGCTTGGCAAGCGTCACCACGCCCATGCGCGCGAGCAGCACCACAACGATCGGCACTTCGAACGTCACGCCAAAGCAAAGGAACATCGTCAGGACGAAGCTCAGATAGTTGTCGATATCCGTGGTCATTTCCGCGCCGAGCGGCGCGTTGTAATGCGCCATCACGCGGAAAATGGTCGGGAACACGACGAAGTAGGCAAACGCCATGCCGCACAGAAACAGCGCGTAGCTGCTGAACACAAGCGGTGCGACCAGCTCCTTCTCGTGCTGATACAAACCCGGCGCGACAAACGCCCAGATTTGGTAAAGCACGATTGGCAGCGCGATGATGAAGGCGACGAGCATGGTCACTTTCATCGGCACGAAGAACGAGCCGGTGACGTCCGTGACGATCATCTTGCCGTCCTTCGGCAGGTTCTGCATCAACGGACGTGCGAGTAGTCTGAAGATATCCGGCGCCCAGTACACGAGCCCGATGAACACCACGATCACCGCCGCGCCCGCGCAGATGATGCGGTCACGCAGCTCGGCGAGATGCCAAATGAATGTCTCTTCAACGGGCTCTTGGTTAGTGTGTTGCGGGTCGCTCACGCCGGCCCTCGGTCTGGATCAGGATGGAAGGAAAGGCGGCCGTCAGAAGAACTTCGTGGGCCGGCGCAGCTTCTCGGGCGTGTGACGCGCGACACGCGCCGCGCCCGATTGTACGCGCGTACGACGCGAGGTCGTGCGCTTGTACCAGTTGGGAATGGCGCTTTGCTTGACGCGCCAGTTCTTGCGTTTGGCAGACGACGAAGACGTCGACGTGTTGATCCACGGTTTGTCCGTCGCCGCCGCTGAATCTGCATCAGACGACGCCCCGCCCGCCACACTCAGCGACACCGGCGTACCCTGATTCCACGCATCGTTCAGCTCGATCTCGTGCTGCTTCAGATTGTCGTGGATCGTGGTTTCGACGTTCGTCGTCGCCGTCTCGAACTCGGTGCGCATCTTTTTGAGCTCATCGAGCTCCATTTCGCGCGCTACCTCCGATTTGACGTTGTTGATGTAGCGCTGCGCGCGTCCGAACAGCGCGCCTGCCATGCGCGCGACGCCCGGCAGGCGCTCGGGACCGAGCACCACGAGCGCTACGACGCCGATCAGCGCCATTTTCGTCAGACCGAGATCGAGCATTGAACGAGATGTGGAAGGTTGCGGGCAACGTGAGGATTAACGGTAGTCGCTGGAACGCGTCTTGTCCTTTGCTTCGACATCGATGGTGCCGTTACGCGACAATTCGCGCTGATCCGCCGTTGTCGACGTCTCGCTCTCGCGCATGCCTTCCTTGAAACCCTTCACCGCGCCGCCCAGATCGCCGCCGATATTGCGCAACTTCTTCGTGCCGAACACCAGCGCCACAATCAGCAGAACGATCAACCAATGCCAAATACTCAACGAACCCATGAATGAAAACTCTCCGTGATTTCACCGCGACGCCCCGGTCGCGACGATGAATCGGCCTTGCAGCCAGAGCCAAAACACTTTCGCTTTAGCTTTCAATACTGATTTTGCGCGTCCAAAATATTTCATGGAAAAGGTGCACGCCAAGAAATTCGTTGCATCAGCCCATTCGCTTCCAGGGACGCGCCCCGGCGAGCAAATGCGCGTGAATGTGATACACTTCTTGCCCGCCACCGGGACCGGTATTGATGACCGTGCGGAAACCGGTATCCCCACCCGTGTACGCGACGCCAAGGTCTTTCGCCAAACGGCTGACCAGACTCACCATTCTACCAAGCAGAGGCGCGTCGCTTTCCGTGGTGTGCGACAGCGTTTCGATATGTTTTTTGGGGGTTACGAGCACGTGAACCGGCGCGGCCGGGTTGATATCGTTGAAGGCGAGAAATTCGTCGTCTTCATAGATTTTCGTGCTCGAAATCTTCCCGTTGGCGATTTTGCAGAAAATACAGTTGTCTTGGATCATGGATTTTCCTGTGTCCCCTGAAAGGGAGTGCTCAGAACCACGCTTGTGGATCGAGCGTTTTGTTTTCGTAGAGATACAGCCAGCCCTTGATGATGCTATACAGCATCCAGATCCACACCGTGCCGAGAATCAGGAAGCCGAGTCCGGAGTCCGAGCACCCAGATCAGGGCGAAGCCGACGATATGCCCCAACACCAACCACCAGAAAGTGCGAATCTGCCAGGTGAAGTGGTCCTCGTACTGTGTGCCGACGGCGTCGCCGCGCTTCACATAGTTGAGGCTAATGGCGACGAGCCCCGTCAGCCCGCCGGACAGCCAGTAGATGGCGTACAGCGAATAAAGAATGTGCCTAAACGTCCGCATGTTGCGCGGATCGCTCGACTCCTGCATGACGGGCAGCGGATACGGTTCGTAAGGCCGGTTTATACGTGCCTCCTTCGCGCTTGGCGATAACGGAACGCCCGATCAGCCGCCGTTCTGCTCGCGCTCGCGCGATTTGCGCAGCGCTTTCTCTTCGATCCCCGACAGCCCTCCGCGCCGTTCTAGTTCCGCGACGACATCGGCGGGGCTCAGGTCGAAATGCGACAGCATCACGAGACAATGAAACCACAAATCGGCGACTTCGCCGACGAGCGCCTTGGGCGCGCCGCCGTGACGTGCGTCCTTCGCGGCTAGCACGACTTCCGTCGCTTCCTCGCCGATCTTCTTCAGGACCGCGTCGTCACCTTTGTGAAAGAGTCGGGAAACGTAGCTTTGTTCCGGGTCGTCGCGCTTGCGGCTATCGATGACGGCGGCGAGTCGCAGCAGCGTGTCCAACGTAGTGGCTTGCGTCATTTGTAGATTTTTTTCGGGGTCTTTCAGGACCGGCTCGACGGCAACCCACTCGCCGTTTTCCGCCGTGCCTTCGAATTTCTGGAAAAAGCAGGAATGGCGGCCTGTGTGGCACGCGATCCCCGACACTTGCTCGACCTTGAGCAGCACAACGTCTTCATCGCAATCGAGGCGAACGTCGTGCACGTGCTGTACGCGCCTCGATTCTTCGCCCTTGAACCATAGCCGCTGACGCGAGCGCGAAAAATACACCGCGCGTTTCAGTTCGATGGTTTTCGCCAATGCCTCGCGGTTCATCCACGCGAACATCAGCACGTCGTTGGTCAAATGTTCCTGCGCGATCACGGGCACAAGGCCGTTCGCGTCCCACTTCACTTTGCCGAGCCAGGTTTGATCGCTCATGCCTTACGCCCTCACCGAAATGCCGTGATCGGCCATGAAGCGCTTCGCTTCGCCGACCGTGTGCTCGCCATAGTGGAAGATGCTCGCGGCGAGCACGGCATCCGCATGGCCTTCGGTGATGCCATCGGCCAGATGCTTGAGCGACCCGACGCCGCCCGATGCGATCACCGGCACCGGCACCGCATCCGACACGGCGCGCGTCAGCGCCAGATCGAAGCCCGATTTCGTGCCATCGCGGTCCATGCTCGTGAGCAAGATTTCGCCCGCGCCGAAATCGGCCATCTTGCGCGCCCATTCGATCGTGTCGATGCCCGTCGCTTTACGGCCGCCGTGCGTGAATACTTCCCAGCGCGGCGTTTCGCCTTCGGCCGACACGCGCTTCGCATCGATCGCCACGACGATGCACTGCGACCCATGCTTGTCCGATGCATCGCGTACGAGCTGCGGATTCGCCACCGCCGACGAATTCATGCTGATCTTGTCCGCGCCCGCGTTCAGCAGCAGCCGCACCTCTTCGATGGCGCGCACGCCGCCACCGACCGTCAGCGGAATGAACACTTGCGACGCGACCGCCTCGATGATCGGCAGAATCAGATCGCGTTGATCGGATGTCGCGGTAATATCGAGAAAGGTGAGTTCGTCCGCGCCCTGATCGTCGTAACGGCGCGCGATTTCGACGGGATCGCCCGCGTCGCGCAGTTCGACGAAATTGACGCCCTTCACGACGCGCCCAGCGGTCACGTCGAGACAAGGGATGATGCGTTTAGCGAGAGCCATGTTCTGATCTGATGCCAAATGTTGCGGCCGGAAGGCGGTTAAAAACCGCCCGGCCATGCTCGCGCCGCGAGAGCGTTCCGTTTCGCGTTACGCCGCGCCGTCCGGTTCGCGGAGAGCGTCGGCGTGCGATTGCGCGGTCTCGAAATCGAGATCGCCGGAGTAGATTGCGCGGCCGCAGATCACGCCTTCGATGCCTTCGTCCTCGACTTCGCACAGCGATTCGATGTCCGCGATATTCGACAGCCCGCCGCTTACGATCACCGCAAGCTTCACCGCCTGCGCCAGCTTCACCGTCGCTTCGATATTGATGCCCTGAAGCATGCCGTCGCGGCCGATATCCGTATAGATGATCGATTCGCAGCCGTAGTCCTCGAACTTGCGCGCGAGGTCGAGGACTTCGTGACCGGTCAGCTTGCTCCAGCCGTCCGTGGCCACTTTGCCGTCCTTCGCATCCAGACCGACGATGATATGCCCGCCGAACGCGCTGCACGCATCATGCAGGAAACCGGGATTCTTCACCGCCGCCGTGCCGATGATCACGTACGACAAACCGTCGTCCAGATAGCGTTCGATGGTTTCCAGATCGCGGATGCCACCACCCAGTTGCACCGGAATTTCGGAGCCGACTTCTTCGATGATCGCGCGGATGACGTCGCCGTTGCGCGGCTTGCCGGCGAAGGCGCCGTTCAGGTCGACCAGATGCAGCCGACGCGCGCCGCGATCGATCCAATATCGGGCCATTGCTGCCGAATCTTCGGAAAAAACGGTCGCCTGGTCCATATCGCCTTGTTTGAGGCGCACGCATTGACCGTCTTTAAGATCGATGGCCGGAATGAGCAGCATAGGTATCACTTATTTTCTGGTGAAGTTGATTGAAACGGCGTCCGTGCGGTCTCTCAGGGCGCATCCGGGGCCGTTTCGCTAGTGTAGTACAAGTCTTGCAACGCTCATTAGCCCGTCTGATCGCGCTGAACGCTAGCGTTTTTACGGATTCCAGTGCATGAAATTGCGATAAAGTCGCAATCCGGCGTCCGCGCTTTTTTCCGGATGAAATTGGGTCGCAAAGATATTGTCGCGCGCAACAGCCGACGTGAACGGGCTGCCGTACGTCGTTTCGCACGACGTGTGCGCCGCGTTTTCCGGCACGACGTAGTAGCTGTGCACGAAGTAGAAGAACGCGCCGTCCGCTACGCCGTCCCACATCACGTGATTTTGCGTCTGATGCACGCGGTTCCAGCCCATTTGCGGCACCTTGAAGAGCGAGCCGTCGTCCTGAAGCATGCCGTCGAGCTGGAAACGCACCACTTTGCCGGGCAGCAGGCCGAGCCCCTTTGTGTCGCCCTCTTCGCTCCAGTTGAACAGCATTTGCTCGCCGATGCACACGCAGAGCATTGGCTTTTCGCGGGCGGCCTGCATCACCGCTTCCTGAAGGCCGGATTCGCCGAGATGGCTCATGCAGTCGCGCATCGCACCTTGGCCGGGCAACACGATGCGGTCTGCCGTCCCGATGCCCTGCGGCTGATCGACGATCGCCACGTCCGCTTCAGGCGCGGCCTTCTTCAGCGCCTGATACACCGAACGCAGGTTGCCCATTCCGTAATCAACAATCGCAATCGAAGTTTTCATTTCAAAGATGGCATCAAGGCCTTCAACCCGTTGACGATGAACTCCACCGCCAGCGCGGACAACATCAAACCCATCAGACGCGTGCCGATATTGATTCCCGTGCGCCCGACCACGCGCGCGATCGGTTCGGCGAGATTCAGCGCGCCGAAGCACAGCGCTGCGATGATCGCGCCCAGCACGACCAGCCCGAAGCGGTCGTACCAGTGCTGCGCATTGGAAGCATAAACGATCACCGTACTGATCGATCCCGGCCCGGTGAGCAGCGGAATCGCTAGCGGCACGACCGCGATGCTATTGCGCGCCTCGGCTTCCATGCGCTCTTCCGGCGTCGACCGCGCGTTGCCGACTTGCGCGTTCAACATGCTGATCGCCATCAGCAACATGATGATGCCGCCGCCGACTTCGAACGATCCGACCGAAATTCCGAAGAACGTGATGATCTGCTGTCCGAGCAGCGCCGTCACCGCGATCACGCAAAACACCGAAATACTGGCGACGCGAATCGTGTTGCGTCTTTCGAGTTCGCTTTGCTGCTGAGTGAGACTAAGAAAAAACGGTATCGCGCCGATCGGGTTGATCAGCGCGAGCAGAGAGATAAACGACTTGAACAGATCCATCTTTTCTCCGACGCCATCGCAATACAGCGCCGAATCAGGTCGGACAGCTCAAAGGCTGTCTTTGGTCGACGGAATCTGCCCCGCCGCACGCTCGTCGAGTTGGCACGCCATGCGCAGCGCGCGCCCGAACGCCTTGAACACGGTTTCGAGCTGATGATGCGCATTGAGGCCGCGCAGATTGTCGATGTGCAGCGTCACGCCCGCGTGATTCACGAAGCCACGGAAGAATTCGATGCTCAGATCGACATCGAACATGCCGATGCGCGCGCGCGTGAATGGCACCTGGAACTCAAGTCCCGGCCGCCCCGAAAAGTCGATGACCACGCGCGATAGCGCTTCATCCAGCGGCACGTACGCGTGGCCGTAACGGCGAATGCCCTTACAGTCGCCGACGGCCTTCGCCACCGCCATGCCGAACGTGATGCCGGTATCTTCGACGGTATGGTGATCGTCAATATGCAGGTCGCCATGCGCTTCGATGTCGAGATCGATGAGCCCGTGACGGGCGATCTGGTCGAGCATGTGATCGAGTAATGGGACGCCGGTGGCAAGCTTCTGCTTACCGGTACCGTCCAGATCGAGCTTCACACGGATCTGCGTTTCGCTGGTGTTGCGAACGACTTCCGCAATGCGCATGGTGATTCCTTGAGATTTATCGTGAAGGAGGGAGCTTTTTAAGCGCAGCGACCATTTGCGCGTTCTCTTCGGCGGTTCCGACGGTCAAACGCAGGCAATTCGCCAGCAATCCGTGCATTTTACTCACGTTTTTTTACCAAAACCCGGGAAGACAGCAGGGTTTCGAAAGCGGCTGTTGCGTCCAGAACGCGTACGAGGATGAAATTGCCAGCGCTTGGATAAACGATGAGTTGCGAGATTGCTTTGAGATCGGCGTGCAGCTTTGCGCGTTGGGCACGAAGTTCGGCAGCTTGCGCATCCAGCACGTCGAGATGATCGAGCAGGAAATTGGCGGTCGCCTGCGTTAGCAGGTTGATGTTGTACGGCGGACGAGCAACCTTATCGAACTGAGCGATCCACTCAGGACGTCCGGCCATATAGCCGAGGCGGATGCCCGCCAGCCCCAGCTTCGACACCGTGCGCATGACGACGTTATCGAATGCTGCCGCGATCACGCGTTGTTCGATATCGGCATCGTCGTAGAGCGTGCCGGTCGGGTTGCTCGGGTATACGAGATAGACGAGCGCAGGTTTATGTTCTTCGATGGCTTCGATCAGCGCGTTGGCATCGAGCGTGAAACCTTCGTGGCACGCCGACAAAGTCCAGATGCGCGCACACCGCCGACATCTCGTACATCACGAAACCCGGCGTCGGCGCGACGATTTTCGCGCCCACGGTCGCCATTATGCTGATGAGTTCGTCCGAGCCGTCGCAGGCATCGGGCACGTGCATCGTGCGCTTGAATCTGGCGAGCAGTTGCACACCGGACGCGGCGATGGATAGCGGTTCAGCGCGACGCCCGCCAGATGCTCGCCGAGTTTCTGCGTAAAATCGGCGGGCAGCGTTTACGGATTTTTTCATCGCGTCGAGCTTGATCAGGCCCGCGGCATCGGGTACAGGATAGCTCGACATCGCAAGGGCGTCGGCACGGACGATGTCTTGCGGCGTGGTCATCCGACGTTCTTCATCCGATATTCCGCGCTCTTGGCGTGCGCCTGCAAACCTTCGCCATACGCCAGTTCCGCCGCGATTTCGCCGAGCGCCTGCGCACTGTTCGCGCTCACTTCGATCACGCTCGAACGCTTCATGAAGTCGTACACGCCGAGCGGCGACGAGAAGCGCGCCGTGCGCGACGTGGGCAGCACGTGGTTCGGGCCCGCGCAGTAATCCCCGAGGCTTTCGCTCGTGTATCGGCCGAGGAACATCGCGCCGGCGTTGTGAATCTGCGCGGCCCATTGATGCGGGTCCAGCGTCGAAATCTCCAGATGCTCCGGCGCAATCTCGTTCGCAATGGCGCACACTTCGGCCATGTCCTTCACTTTGATCAACGCGCCGCGATCTTCGAGCGAACGCTGAATCACATCGCGGCGCGGCATCGACGGAAGCAGTTCGATGATCGCGTCTTCCACGCGCTTGATGAAGTTATCGTCCGGGCAGAGCAGGATGGATTGCGCAAGTTCGTCGTGTTCGGCTTGCGAGAACAGGTCCATGGCGACCCAGCGCGGATCGGTCGTTGCATCGCAAATGATGAGAATCTCGGACGGGCCCGCAATCATGTCGATGCCAACGGTCCCCAAAACACGCCGCTTCGCTGATGCGACATACGCATTGCCCGGCCCACAAATCTTGTCGACGGCCGGAACGGTTTCCGTACTGTACGCGAGCGCCGCCACCGCCTGCGCGCCGCCGATGGTGAACACGCGATCCACGCCGCCGAGCAGCGCCGCCGCGAGCACGAGCGGATTCTTGACGCCATCGGGCGTCGGCACGACCATCACGATTTCCTTCACGCCCGCGACGCGCGCCGGAATGGCGTTCATCAGCACGGACGACGGATACGCCGCCTTGCCGCCCGGCACGTAAATCCCCGCGCGATCCAGCGGCGTGACTTGCTGGCCGAGCACGGTGCCATCGGCTTCGGTGTATTGCCAGCTATGGCTACCGCATTCGATGCGCTGTTTCTCATGATACCCGCGCACGCGCGCCGCCGCTGCTTCGAGCGCCGCGCGCTGTTTCGGCGCGAGCTCTTCGAGCGCCGCTTCCATCTCCGCGAACGGCAGTTCCAGCGACGCGATGCTTTCCGCCTTCAGCCGGTCGAACTTGTTGGTGTATTCGAGCACAGCGGCGTCGCCGCGCACTTTGACATCGCCGAGAATTTGCGCGACAGCGCGCTCGATGGCTTCATCCTCGCTCGCTTCGAACGCGAGAACCGCGCGGAGCGCCTTCTGGAAATCACCGGCGCTTGAATCGAGTTTGCGAATCTTGATAGACATGCTGGTTATCCGTTTTGCTTGTGGCGCGCCGCGAGTGGCGGCGGCGCTAGTTTCCTGTCGATGCGCGTTCGAACGCGTCGAGATACGGCTTGAGCGCCGCGCGCTTCAATTTGAGTGCAGCCTGATTCACGACCAGCCTCGACGAAATCTGTATGATCTCTTCGACTTCGACGAGATTGTTCGCGCGCAACGTGCCGCCCGAACTCACCAGATCGACGATGGCATCCGCAAGACCGACGAGCGGCGCGAGTTCCATCGAACCGTAGAGCTTGATTAGATCGACGTGCACGCCCTTCGCCGCGAAGTGCTGGCGTGCGGTTTCTGTGTACTTCGTCGCAATCTTCAGGCGCGCGCCTTGACGCACGGCGCTTTCATAGTCGAAGCCCGCCTTCACCGCCACCGACACGCGGCAACGCGCAATATTCAGATCGATCGGCTGATACAAACCGCTGCCGCCGTGCTCGATCAGCACATCCTTGCCCGCGACACCGAAATCCGCCGCGCCGTATTCGACGTAGGTCGGCACATCGGTCGCGCGCACGATGATCACGCGCAGGTTCGGATTCGTGGTTGGCAAAATCAGCTTGCGCGAGCTTTCGGGATCTTCGGCCACCTGCACGCCTGCTGCGGCGAGCAGCGGCACGGTCTCCTCGAAGATACGCCCTTTCGACAAAGCGAGCGTGAGGGGTGCGCTCGCCTCGACGGACGACGACGTCTGCGGCAACGAACTCATGCCTCGACCCCGCTGCCTTTGATGCGGCGCACGTTCGCGCCGACTGCCGTCAGTTTCGATTCCATGCGGTCATAACCCCGGTCGAGGTGATAGATACGATCGATGAGCGTCTCGCCGTCCGCGCACATTGCTGCAATGACGAGGCTCGCGGACGCGCGCAAATCGGTGGCCATGACTTTCGCGCCGGACAGCTTCTCAACACCGCTGACGAGCGCGGTATTCCCGTCGATAGTGATGCTCGCGCCCAGCCGGTTCAGTTCCTGCACGTGCATGAAGCGGTTCTCGAAAATGGTCTCGACGACCTGCGACGTGCCGTTCGCCATTGAATTAAGCGCCATGAATTGCGCCTGCATATCGGTCGGGAACGCCGGGTATTCGGACGTGCGGATATTGACCGCGTCCGGACGCTTGCTCATGCGCACGCGCATCCAGTCGTCGCCTTCCTCGATGTTCACGCCCGCTTCGCGCAGCTTGGCAGTGACGGCATCGAGCAGATTGGCGTTGACGTGGTGCAGCGTGACATCGCCGCCCGCCGCCGCAACCGCGCACAGGAACGTGCCCGCCTCGATCCGATCCGGCACGACGTCATGCGTTGCGCCATGCAGCTTGTCGACGCCCTGAATCGCGAGCCAGTCCGTACCGATGCCATCGATCTTCGCGCCCATCTTCACGAGCAGATGCGCTAGGTTGGTCACTTCCGGCTCGCGCGCCGCGTTTTCGATGATCGTCTCGCCATCTGCGAGCACCGCCGCCATCAGCAGATTCTCAGTGCCGGTCACGGTAATCATGTCCGTCACGATGCGCGCGCCCTTCAGCCACTTCGCACGCGCTTCGATAAAGCCGTGCTCGATGTTGATCTCCGCGCCCATCGCCTGAAGACCCTTGATGTGCTGATCGACCGGACGCGCGCCGATTGCGCAGCCGCCGGGCAGCGACACTTTCGCCTCGCCGAAACGCGCGACGAGCGGGCCGAGCACGAGGATCGACGCACGCATGGTTTTCACCATCTCGTACGGCGCGACGAGTTTGTCCACCTTCGATGCGTTCAGCGTCACGCGGTCATCGCCGCCGACCTCCGACTGCACACCCATCTGGCGCAGCAGTCCGAGCGTCGTGCGTACATCCTTCAGATTGGGAATATTCGACAGATGAACGTCATCCGCCGTGAGAAGACCCGCGCAAAGAATCGGCAGCGCCGCATTCTTCGCACCCGATACCGTGATTTCGCCGGAAAGCTTCGCGCCTCCCGTGATGACCAGTTTGTCCATGATAACGTGTTCTTCGACCGAGATTCCTGCTGCGGTGCCGCTGTCGACGCCGCGGTTGTCCTTGATGATTCGCACTATGTCCTGCCGGTGATGCCGGTGTTACTTGGTTGAGACTGATGGCTTGTTTTGGCTTCGTCGGGTGAACTCAGGCCGCTTTCCACTCGTCGGGAGTAAGAGTCTTCATGCTCAACGCATGAATCTCCTGTTTCATGCGTTCGCCAAGCGCGGCATAAACTAGTTGATGCCGCGCGATCAAGCGCTTGTCGACGAACGCGTCGCTCACGATGGTCGCAAAGAAATGCTGCCCGTCTCCTTCCACTTCGAGATGCTGGCAAGCGAGGCCATTGGCGATGTAATCCTTCACTTGCTGCGGAGTCGGCAACATGGAAGTCTCCTTTACTTGATGTTTAATGACGCAGCTTGTAGCCGCTCGGCGATCAGCGCCAGCGCGGCCAGGAATCCGGCGACGATGCCGAGGCTCACCAGCGGGTTCACATCGGACAGGCCGAAGAAACCGTAGCGGAAGCCATCGATCATGTAGAAGAACGGATTCAGATGCAACACGGCGCGCCAAAGCGGCGGCAGGATATGCGTCGAATAAAACACGTCAGCGGCATGATGAGAAAGTTCTGGAACGCAGCAAGCTGATCGAACTTATCCGCCCAGATGCTGGCGATCAAACCCAACGTGCCAAGAATGCCCGAACCAAGCATGGCGCACGCGATGATGTAAAATGGCGCGGCGAAAGACATCGGAATGAACCAGATCGTCACGATGAACATGCCCAACCCCACGCACAAGCCGCGCACGACGGACGCAAGCACGTAGGCGAAGAACATTTTTCCAATGAGCGATGGGCGGCAGCAGCACGAACACGAGATTGCCGGTGATCTTCGACTGAATCAGCGACGATGAACTGTTCGCAAACGCGTTCTTGCAACACGCTCACTCGGTGAGGTCGAGATTGGCCATGACTTCATCGATCGAGTCGTCGTTGTTGCCCAGGCCGAAATAGTCCGACTGAATGGCACGACGCCGAGCGCGCGCCGCGCCGCATGGAACTCGCTGACGACATCGTGGCCGCGAACGGAAATGCTGCCGCTATCGGCGCGGGCGAGTCCGGCGAGGATGCTGATCAGCGTGGTCTTGCTGCCGGCGCCGTTCGGGCCGAGCAGGCCGAAGAACTCGCCATCCTCCATCGAGAGGCTTACGCCTTTGAGCGCCTGAAGATCCTTGTAGCGCTTCTTGACGTTTCGGATTTCTACGGCTGACATGAGTGTGCGCACGCATCGGCAGCGGCGCCTCCTCGATTGTGCGGATGACGTCTCACAGACCCGGGCTCGATCGAAAAAGGGCCGGGTTCGGGCCGCGAAAAAACCGTTTGATTATAGGACAAAGCCACTGGTGCCGACTTTGGAGGGATCTACTTGGCGGCGAAGGAACGCTTCGCCGTTGCGACTGAGTTGAATCAGTGCAGGATCAATTTCGGAAGGTGAGGAGCGTATCGACGCCGTAGGCTTGCGCAAGACTGGCCAGCCCGGAAGGAACATTGACGATGCCGAGCGCGGCAGCGCGCGCGGTCGTGGCGCGCTGCCATGCGAGCAGCACGGCGAGCGCGGACGAATCGAATTGCGTAAGCGGCGCGCAATCGACCTCCGTTGCGCTCGCCGCAATGCGCGACAGACCCGCGTCGAGCGCGGCCTTCGCGCTCTCGTGGGTCAGCGTGGCGGCCGTCTGAAAACGGCCGCTTGCGGATGCAGCGTTGCTCACGATGCCTTGCCGTTCGCAAGCTGCTGGTTACGCTGCGTGAGGAATTGCACGAGGCCATTCACGCCATGCTGCTGGATCTGCTCGTTGAACTGCTGTTGATACGCCTGAATGAGCCATGCGCCGAGCACGTTGATGTCGTACACCCGCCAGCCTTGCGCCGTCTTGTACAGACGATAGTCGAGTTCGACCGGCGAACCGTTGTTCATCACGACCGAGCGGACCACGACGTCCGTGTCGTCCAGCGATGCGCGGAACGGCTTGTACTGGATGGTCTGGTTGCGCACTTGCGCGAGCGCGCCCGAGTAAGTGCGGATCAGCAGCATCTTAAACTGCTCGACGATCTGCTTTTGCTGTTCCGGCGTCGCCGAATTCCAGCTGCGGCCCATAACCAGACGCGTGGTGCGTATGAAATCCGTGTACGGAAGAACCTTTTCGTTGACGAGCTTGGTAATCTCGTTGATGTCGCCCTGTTGAATGCTCTTGTCGGACTTGATCTGATCCAGCACTTGCTGCGTGACGGTCTTGATCAGCGTGTCCGGATTGCTCGTGTCCACGGATTGCGCCTGTGCGCTGCCGCAAAAGGCCAGGAACATGGCGAGGATCGGGAGAAGGAACAGTTTTTTCATCGCTTACCCTGCAAAAAGTGGCTTCGATTTGAGCGCGCACGCCGACGTGAGTTCAGGCGGGGCACCCGGCAAATCTGTCAAAAATGTTACCGCTTTTTATTAGCGCCAATGCACTCAACGCAAGCGGAACGAAGGGAATCTGGGCGGCGCACGCGACGGCACGTACTGGTTGCCCGGCACGGTCGTGTGGCTTGCGGGATTCGGTGCGGCAGCGGTGCCAGACGCAGGAACCGCGCCCGATGTCGCCGCAGGCGTTGCCGCATGCGTGCCTTCCTCGTTGTAGTTCGGCAGCGGCACGTTGCCGCTATCGCCCAAAATCAGATACTGGCGGCGTTGCAGATACGTGTTACGCACGAACGAATACTTGTCGAGCGCTGCGCCCGAAAGCAGGTTCGTCGCGTTCAGCAGATTCGCGCGCGTGTTGACGAGGTTCACGCCATACAGCGCCCACGACACGGAATCCGGCGACACCTCGGTCAACGAATTGCCGAAATAATCAACGACGAGACCCGACGTATCCCGCACCGTGCTCGGTCCGAGCAGCGGCAGTACCAGATACGGACCCGACGGCACGCCGTAATGGCCGAGCGTCAAGCCGAAATCGCCCGCGTGCTTGGGTAGCTTCGCAACCGTGGCGACGTCGAACAGACCGCCGACGCCGAAGACCGTGTTGATTGCCACGCGCATGATGTCCGACACGCCGTCCGCAATCTTCAACTGCAAGAGGTTGTTCGCGGCAATATAGACATCGCCGATATTCGAGAAGAAATTGGTGACGCTGTTGCGCACCGGCTCCGGCACAGCCCATACGTAACCTTGTGCGACCGGCTTCAACGCGTACTGGTCGATCGTGTCGTTGATCGTGAACATCGTACGGTTGTAGCTTTCGAACGGATCGCCTTTGGTCGGCGTCGTCACCGTCGCGCAGCCGGCAAATAGCGCGGCAGTCGTTAGAGCGACGATCGCGCGTCGTATCCCAAACGCGTGCATGTTGTTTCTCCTTATTCCGCCGATCCGGAAGCCGAGCTGGCAGCCGCCGCAGGCGATGCGCCCATGGCGCTTGCCGCCCCCGGGAACGCCGGCGCGAGTGCAGGCGCTGCCGCAGCGGGTGCCGATGGCGCCTTCGATGCGCCCGAATCCGCCGCCTTGTTGTACAGGAACTGGCCGATCAGGTTTTCGAGCACCACCGCCGATTGCGTCATGGTGATGGTACCGCCGTTCTCCAGCATCTGATCATCGCCGCCCGGCTCCAGACCGATGTACTGCTCACCGAGCAGACCGGAGGTCAGGATCTTCGCCGACGAATCGTCCGGAAACTGGTATTGCTTGTCGATGTCGATGGTCACGACAGCCTGGAACGTGCTCTGATCGAAGCCGATCGAACCGACGCGCCCGACCGTCACGCCCGCGCTCTTCACCGGCGCACGTACCTTCAACCCGCCGATATTGTCGAACTTCAGCTTCACCGCGTAGGCCGGCTGAAACGACAGCGAACTCATGTTGCCGGCTTTCAGCGCGAGAAAAAGCATCGCCACGAAACCGAGCACTACGAAGAGGCCGACCCAAAAGTCGAGAGCAGTCTTTTTCATCGTCTTCCTCAATGAAAATCTTGCCGCAGCGCGCGTGTGACGGTATGTGGCCTTCACAACGCCCGCTAGTCAGCTGCCGTCAGCTGAACATCAGCGCGGTCAGCAGGAAATCGAGACTGAGCACGGCGAGCGACGCGTACACGACAGTCTTGGTCGTCGCACGCGATACGCCTTCCGGCGTAGGCCGGGCTTCGTAGCCCTGGAACAACGCGATGAACGTCGCCGCGAAACCGAACACCGCGCTCTTGATGACACCGTTGCCGACGTCGCGCCATACATCCACGCCGCCTTGCATCTGCGACCAGAACACGCCCGGATCGACGCCGATCAGCATGGCACCAACGATATAGCTGCCGAGAATGCCGACCGCGCTGAATATGCCCGCCAGCAGCGGCATGGCGATAATGCCCGCCCACATGCGCGGGGCCATCACGAATTTCATGGGATCGACCGCCATCATTTCCATGGCGGTCAATTGCTCGCCGGTTTTCATCAGACCGATTTCAGCAGTCAGCGACGTGCCCGCGCGCCCGGCGAACAGCAGCGCCGTGACGACCGGCCCGAGTTCGCGCACCAGAGACAATGCGACCAGCAGCCCGAGCGCTTCCTCCGAACCGTAGCGGCTCAGCGTGTAATAGCCCTGAAGCCCTAGCACGAAGCCAACGAACAGGCCCGACACCGCGACGATGACGAACGAGTAATTGCCGACGAAGAAAACCTGCTTTGTGACCAGCTGCGGACGACGCCACAGCGGGAAAAATTCGAGCACGAGGCGCAGAAACATGCGCGTCGCGTAACCGGCGGTGCCGAAACCGTCGAGTACCCAGCGTCCGAGCGAGCTGATCATGCCTGTCCTCCAATGCCGAAATCCGCCGCGAGCGACTGACTCGCGTAATGAAATCTGAACGGGCCGTCCGGCGTCCCGTCGATAAACTGCCGCACCGTGGGATCTTCCGACGCGCGCAATTGCGCCGGCGTGCCTTCCGCGTGAATGCCGCCGTTCGCAACGAAGTACACGTAATCCGCGATGGAAAACGTCTCCGGCACGTCATGCGACACGATGATCGACGTGGCGCCGAGCGCGTCATTGAGCGTGCGGATGAGTTTCGCGGTGATGCCGAGCGAAATGGGATCGAGACCGGCGAACGGTTCGTCGTACATCATGAGTTCGGGATCGAGCGCGATGGCGCGCGCCAGCGCCACGCGACGCGTCATGCCGCCCGAAATCTCAGACGGCGCCAGATCGCGCGCGCCGCGCAGGCCGACGGCGTTGAGCTTCATGAGCACGAGATCGCGGATGAGGTCTTCCGGCAGGTCCGTGTGCTCGCGCAACGGAAACGCGACGTTTTCGAAAACCGTCTGATCCGTGAACAACGCGCCGAACTGAAACAGCATGCCCATTTTCCGGCGCAGCGCGTAGAGACCGTCGCGCGTCTGCGCGCCGACGTCCTGGCCGCCGAACATGACCTGACCGCGATTCGCCTTCACGAGACCGCCGATCAGCCGCAGCGTCGTTGTCTTGCCGCAGCCCGAGCCGCCCATGACCGCGACGACCTGCCCACGCATGAAACGCATGTTCAGGTTCGACAGAACGAGCCGGCCGCCGTAACCGAAGTCGACGTCGCGCAGCTCTAGCAGAGTCTCTGTTGAGGCAAGCACTGGGTAAGCAATTCCGATGGACGCAAAAGCGCGAATTATAGGGCCTGCGCACAATCGATGCTTTGCCTAGGCCTTACCTGCCTATTTCGGAATTTTTTTCAGCATTGAGACTTGCAAAAGTCTGTCGCAGCGCCGAGACTGCTGTTTCGGTGTCCGGCGCTTCGGTCACGGCGCGCACGACCGCGGCGCTGCCGACGCCCGTCGAAAGCACATCCGGCAACACTTTCCCGTCGATGCCACCAATCGCCACGAGCGGCACGCGACCCTTCAACAACGCCACGTATCGCTGCAAGCGCGCGAGGCCTTGAGGCTTCGTCGGCATGACTTTGGTCGTCGTCGGGAAGACGGCGCCAAGCGCGAGATAGCTTGGACGGAAGTGCAACGCACGCAGCATCTCGTAATAACCGTGCGTCGACAGGCCGAGGCGCAGACCGGCGCGCACGATGGCATTCAGATCCGAGACTTCGACGTCTTCCTGACCGAGATGCACACCGTATGCGCCCGCATCGATTGCTTCGCGCCAGTGATCGTTGATGAAAAGCTGCGCCTGATGCTTGCGCCCCGCCGCGACCGATCGTTCGATTTCCTGCTTCAGATCAGCGACGTCAGTGGTTTTGCGGCGGAGCTGCGCGGTACAGACATCGAGATCGAGCACGCGTTCGACCCATTCGGCGGCTGGCAGAACGGGATAGAGGCCCAACGCATCTGGACACGACGGAAACGCAGACTCCGGCGCGAGCGGCAAGTCGGCAACGCGCGGGAACGTTGCGAAATCGGTTGGCCACGCGTCGTCTTTCTGTTCGTCGCCCGAGCGCCACGCCATGGCGAGAACCAACGCGTCGTGCGGATCGAAATTGCAGTCGAGGAATGCGGCGAGCGCGTCCAGCCAATTATCCGACCATTCGCCTTCGAGCGCGTAGCATGCGTCGGCGCGGTTGAACACGGCACGACCGCCGTACGCTTCGATTACCGCCGCTTCCCCAACGGAGAAGTTTTCAGAGCGCGGTTCGGTGAAGACAATCAAATCCTGAGCGCCAGGCGCGTCCGGCATCGTCAGGCAGATGCGCCAGCGCGTCGATGCCGCCGGCCATTCGCCCAACCGCGCGCGAATCTTTTCCGCAACTTCGGTCAACTCGTCCGCCGGCGGCCAGAACACTTCACGTCCGAGCAAACTCATGCCACACCTCCGTCCTGATGCCAGAACGGCATGCCGACGACCGGCGTGCTCGCCTGCGCGCTATCACGTTCGGCCATCGGGCCCGCGAGGAACGCCGTGCGGCCTGCTTCAATGCCGATCGCAAAGGCGCGTGCCATCTGCGGCGGAAACGTCGCCTGCGAAACCGCCGTGTTCAGCAGCACGCCGTTGAAGCCCCACTCCATCACCTGACACGCGTGCGACGGCACTCCGAGACCGGCATCGACGATCAATGGAACGTCCGGCAGGCGCTCGCGCAAGATCCGCAGTCCGTACGGATTCGTCACGCCCTTTCCCGTGCCGATGGGTGCGCCCCACGGCATCAGCGCTTCGCAACCGGCATCGAGCAGACGCCGGCCGATCACCAGATCTTCCGTGCAGTAAGGCAGCACCTTGAAGCCGTCGCGGATCAGTTTCGCCGCTGCTTCGACGAGGCCGATCGGGTCCGGCTGCAACGTATAGTCGTCGCCGATGAGTTCGAGCTTGATCCACGGCGTATCGAACACTTCGCGCGCCATGTAGGCCGTCGTCAGCACTTCATCGACGCTCTGGCAACCAGCCGTGTTCGGCAGGAGCGCGACGCCGTGGCGCTTCAGGACATCGAAAAACCCGGCTTCGCCCTTCTCGGATTGACGCCGCAGCGCGACGGTCACCATACTGGGGCGCGCGGCATCGATGGAATCGGACAACGATTGCAGCGACGGATAGCGCGATGTGCCGAGCAGCACGCGGCTCGGAAACGCCTGGCCGTAGAGCGTGAGCGCGTCGGCGGTTTGTGTGGTCATGATTCGGTTCCTCAGTTCAGCCTGTTCAGCTTCAGCCTTTTCAGCCCCCTGCCACAGGCGATACCACGTCGAGCCTGTCGCTCTCCGCGAGCGTCTTCGTACCGTGCTCGCCGCGCGCGACGAACTGGCCGTTCAGTGCGACCGAGAACGGTGGCTTCGCGCCGAAAGCGGCGAGCGCATCGGTAACGGTGGCGGCATCGGGCAAATCGAATGCGCGCTGATTGATGTGGATGTTCATGTGTGTCTCTTTCTCGATTTCCCGATGCTAAGGCGCAGCGTGCGCGACAGCGAACGCGCCGTGCAGCAGTTCGGGCCAGCGGGCGTTGCTGCGGAATTCTGCGAAGGCGTCCTGAGTCGTGGCGGCGCTCGATGCCAGTGCATCGGCCAATTCGCACGCCGCGTTCGCCACTTCCGGCGCGATCATGAACCCATGCCGATACAAACCGTTGACGCGCAAGGTCCGCACTCCGTCCCACAAGATCGCTGGGCGATGATCCGGCAGCGTCGGCCGGCATTGCGAGTTGAGTTCGAGAATGCGCGCCTCGCCGAAACCCGGATGCACTGCGAACGCCGCGCTCAGCAGTTCGAGCGCCGAGCGCACGCTGACGGGCGACAGGTCTTCGCCTTCGACCTCGGTCGCGCCGATCACGTACAGATCGTTCTCTTTTGGTGCGATATAAAGCGGATATCGTGGATGCAGCAGCCGCACAGGCCGCATCAGTCCGATGCCCGGCGCATGTACGCGCGCCACTTCGCCGCGAATGCCGCGCAGCGCGGGCAATGCCGGCTTGCCACCGAGACCGCGGCAATCGATGATCCAGCGCGCTTCGAGCATCGCGTCCACGGACGTGTTCCAGTGCGTACGCACACCGCGCTCTGCGAGTCCCGCGCTGAGCGCCTTCAAAGCCTGACGGTTATCGAGCTGGCCCTCGTTCGGCAACAGCCAACCTTGCGCGAAGCGCGTGCCGAGCGCCGGTTCGGCCTGAGCGACCTGCGCGCCCGCGAGCTTGAGAAATCCGCCGTCGAGCAACGCAGCAGGCGCGTTCGCCCGCAGACGGCGTTCGAACAACGGCGCTTCCGCCCGATCCGCATGATGCCAGACCACGAGCGTCCCGTTACGCTGACAGAAAACCGGCTCCGGCAACTGCACGAGTACGCCCGGCCATTTTTCGAGTGATGCCGCGCCCAGCGCGACCACCAGCGGTTCCGCACTCGTCGCTTCGGCAAGCGGCGCGAGCATCGCGGCGGCGACCCACGCGGCCGACTGCGTGCCGCTTTCATCGCCGCGATCGTAAAGCGCCACGTGATGCCCCGCGCCCGCGAGTTGCCACGCGACGAGCCGCCCGACAAGTCCTCCGCCGACCACGGCGAAGTCCGTCCGGCGCGCGGCCTGATCGATGCTAGTCACAATCCGATGTCTCCAATGACGCGCCATTCACGCAGGCACGCATAAACAGGACGAAATCAGTGGAAGAGAGACCGGCGCGACATCGAACAAAAAAGGCCGTGCGGAAAGGGGGAAAAGGGGGAAAACTTGAATGGAAGAGACTGGAGGAAAGGCGCGAATATCGACAATGCGGCGCGTTCTCCAGAAACTTCCCTCGCCGGTATTACCCGGATCGGGTGCAAAGGGCCTCTCTCAGCCTCGCCGCGCTCTCACTGTCCGATGCACGCGAAGCACCCCTGTTTCGTCAGGAAAATATTAGACCATGAAAGCGAAAGCCGCTGCAAACCGGGATTCTCCGCATAGCAAGCAACAAGCCGCGCCGCGAGCTGCCGATGCGCTGTTTTT
Source organism: Candidatus Burkholderia pumila (assembly GCA_001045575.1). Taxonomy (GTDB): domain Bacteria; phylum Pseudomonadota; class Gammaproteobacteria; order Burkholderiales; family Burkholderiaceae; genus Caballeronia; species Caballeronia pumila. The sequence goes on along the minus strand of LELG01000004.1, from coordinate 8,612 downwards.
CGCCGCTCGCGGCACTCTGGCACAATGCCCGGAACATGCTTCCCCGGCCGTTCGGGCAGATTAAGCGGCAGTTAAGGGAACGCCGGAACAATCTGCGTGGCGCGCGCTGGCCAGTGGCCGCGCGGACGACCTCGCAAAAGCACAACCGCGCCCAACCGGCGCACCAGCAAAAAGGTCATGACCAATACTCAAACCGACAATACACAGCAACGGGCGGATCAAGTCTCGGCCTGGAGCCTCATCAAGCCGTACTGGGTCTCGGAAGAGCGCGGCATCGCGTGGGGGCTGTTGATTGCGATCATCGCAATCAACATGACCGTCGTGTGGATCAACGTGCGGCTGAACAGTTGGAGCGCGTCGTTTTATAACGCGCTGCAGAATAAAAACGTGACGGAATTTCCGCATCTCCTGCTGATCTTTACGGGGCTTGCGTTTGCGTACATTCTGCTCGCGGTGTACGGACGGTATCTTCGTCAGATGCTGGGTTTCAGCTGGCGTCAGTGGCTCACGGACAAGTACCTCGAACAATGGTTCGGCGATAAAACGTTCTACCGCATCGAACGCGACCGTCTCGCCGACAACCCCGACCAGCGTATTTCCGACGACCTGCAATCCTTTGCGACGAGCACGCTGTCTTTGTCGCTCGATCTGCTTTCCACGCTCGTCACGCTCGTCACTTTCATCATGATTCTCTGGACGCTGGCGGGCGCGCTAACACTCACACTGGGCGGCACGCCGATCGTCATTCCGGGTTACATGGTCTGGGCCGCCGCGCTGTACGCGATTCTCGGTTCACTCATCATCCAGAAGGTCGGGCATCCGCTGGTGTCGATCAACTATCAGCAACAAAAGGTCGAGGCAGACTTCCGTTTCGGCCTGATCCGCGTGCGTGAAAACGCGGAGCAGATTGCTTTCTACGACGGCATCACCACTGAAACGGCAGCGGCGAAGAGCATCTTCCAGCGCATCCGCGACAACTGGTGGATGATCATGAAGTACACGAAGCGCATGACTTTCGTGCTGAGTTTCTACGGCCAGATTGCGATCATCTTCCCGATCATGGTCGCCGCGCCGCGTTACTTCGCGGGCGCGTTCACGTTCGGTGTGCTGATGCAGATATCGTCGGCATTTGGCACGGTGAGCGATTCGTTCTCATGGTTCATCAACTCATATTCGACGTTGGTCGAATGGCGTGCCACCGTCAATCGTCTCCGCGAATTCAAGCGCGTGATGCGGTCCACGCATATCCGCGAAGAGACCTCGCCGGCGACGGAGCGTGGCGGCATCAATTTGCACTACATGAGCACGAAGACGCTGACGACGAAGAGCCTGCTGCTCGCGCTGCCGAACGGTACGCCGTTGTCACGCGTGTCGGATGTATCGATCCAGCCGGGATCGCGATGGCTCATCGTCGGGCCGTCGGGGTCGGGCAAGAGCACGCTGATGCGCACGCTCGCGGGCCTGTGGCCGTTCGGCGACGGCACGATCGACGCGCCCGTCGATGCAAAGCTGATGTTCATCCCTCAGGTCAGTTATATGCCGATCGGGACGTTGCGTGCGGCGCTATCGTATCCGTCACCGGGCGACACGTTCAGCGATGAGGAGTCCCGCGAGGTTTTGTGTGCGTGCAATCTCACGGGATATGTAGATCGGCTTGAGGAAAGCGCGCATTGGGTGCGGAGTCTGTCGCCTGGTGAGCAGCAGCGCCTTGCTGCCGCGCGCGTGTTGTTGCACAAGCCTGACTTCGTCTTCCTGGATGAAGCCACCAGCGCGCTCGATGCAGATAACGAACTGCATATCTATAACGCTATCGTCGAGTGCTTGCCGAAGGCGGCGATTCTGAGTGTGGCGCATCGTGAATCGGTTGCGATGTTTCATGACTATAAGATCCAGATCGAGAGGATGTCGGTGGAAGCTTGAAACTGTCACGACTAAACAAAAAAGCCACGCAATGCGTGGCTTTTTTGCGTGCATCGAATCAATCGCGCTTATCGCGGCAATTCGCTCGAACCCATCAGGAAAGCATCTACCGACCGCGCACACTGCCGGCCTTCACGAATCGCCCAAACAACGAGCGACTGACCACGACGCATATCGCCCGCTGTGAACACTTTATCGACCGACGTATAATACGCCTTATCGCCCTCGGTCGAAGCCCGCACGTTGCCACGCACATCTTTCTCCACGCCGAACGCTTCCAGTACCGGCGAAACCGGCTGCGTGAAACCCATCGCCAGCAGCACCAGATCCGCCTTCATTTCGAACTCGGAGCCGGACACTTCGACCATCTTTCCGTCCTTCCATTCGACGCGAACCGCGATCAGCTTTTCAACCTTGCCGTTCTTGCCTTCGAAGCGCTTCGTCGCCACCGACCAATCGCGGTCGCAACCTTCTTCGTGCGACGAAGACGTACGCAGCTTGATCGGCCAGTACGGCCACACGAGCGGCTTGTTCTCCTGCTCGGGCGGTTGCGCCAGCAGTTCGAACTGCTTCACATCCTTCGCACCATGACGATTCGACGTGCCCACGCAGTCCGAACCCGTATCGCCGCCGCCGATCACGACGACGTGCTTGCCCTTCGCCAGCAACCGGTCCGGCAGCTTGTCACCCGCGTTGACCTTGTTCTGCTGCGGCAGGAATTCCATCGCGTAATAGATGCCTTCAAGCTCGCGTCCCGGCACCGGCAGATCGCGCGGCGTTTCTGAGCCGCCCGCGATCACGATCGCATCAAACTGTTCCTTCAGCTCATCCGGCGCAATGGTTTCTTTCGCCGTATTGCCGATATACGCCGGCAACGGATCCTTGCCGATGAACACGTTAGTACGGAACAACACGCCTTCCGCTTCCATCTGGCGCATGCGGCGGTCGATCAGCCACTTCTCCAGCTTGAAGTCGGGAATGCCATAACGCAGCAAGCCGCCGATGCGATCGTTCTTATCGAACACGACGACATCGTGTCCCACGCGCGCAAGTTGTTGCGCAGCGGCGAGGCCAGCGGGACCGGAGCCAACGACCGCCACTTTTTTGCCTGTCTTGTGCTTCGCCATTTGCGGCCCGACCCAACCTTCCTCGAACGCCTTGTCGATGATCTTGTGCTCGATCGACTTGATGCCCACCGGATCATCGTTGATGCTGAGCGTACAAGCCGCTTCGCACGGCGCCGGGCAAATGCGGCCCGTGAATTCGGGAAAGTTGTTGGTCGAATGCAGGACGTTGATCGCGTTCTTCCAGTCTTGCTGGAACACGAGATCGTTGAAATCCGGAATGATGTTGTTGACCGGGCAGCCGTTGTTGCAGAACGGAATGCCGCAGTCCATGCAGCGTGCGCCTTGAATCTTCGCGTCGTCGTCGTTCAGTACGGCGACGAATTCCTTATAGTGCTTGACGCGGGTCAGCGGTGCTTCATACACTTCGTGGCGGCGTTTAAATTCAAGAAAACCGGTTGCCTTGCCCATTTTTTTCTCTGTATTTGATGAGGAGCGCGCGCTGCCAGAATACGCGTCTACTTTGATTGAACGAGGCTTAAGCCGCGACCGCTTCCTTGCTCTTCTTCACGCCGATCTCGCCCAGCGCGCGCTTGTACTCGGTCGGGAACATCTTGACGAACTGGCGGCGCGCCGAGTCCCAGTTTTCGAGCAGCGACTTCGCACGCGGCGAGCCGGTGAACTGGAAGTGACGTTCGATCAGGCCCTTGAGCAAGGCTTCGTCGGTCTTGCCGGTGTGCCACAGTGCGCGGTCAACCGTGCGTTCCTGTTCCGCCTGTTGCAGAACCGGATCGAGGGCGACCATCGACTTGTTGCACTTGCCGGAGAACAAGCCGTCCGAGTCGTAGACGAACGCGATACCGCCCGACATGCCCGCCGCGAAGTTGCGCCCCGTCTCGCCTAGCACGACAACCGTGCCGCCCGTCATGTATTCACAGCCGTGATCGCCGGTGCCTTCGACAACCGCCGTCGCGCCCGAATTACGCACGCAGAAGCGCTCACCCGCGACGCCGCGGAAATACGATTCGCCTTCGATCGCGCCGTACATCACTGTGTTGCCGCAGATGATGTTTTCTTCGGACTTGCCACGGAAGTCGTTGGTCGGGCGAATGATGATGCGCCCGCCCGACAGGCCCTTGCCGACGTAGTCGTTGCTATCGCCGACGAGATCCAGCGTCACGCCCTTCGCCAGGAACGCGCCGAGGCTCTGGCCCGCCGTGCCCTTCAACTGGATGTGGATCGAGTCGTCGGGCAGGCCGTCGTGACCGTGCGTCTTCGCAATCAGGCCGGACAGCATCGCGCCGACGGTCCGGTTCACGTTGCGCACCGGATGAATGAACGACACATGCTCGCCGCGCTCGATCGCCGCCTTCGACTTCTCGATCAGCACGTGATCCAGCGCCTTGTCGAGATCGTGATCCTGCACATCGACGTGCTTGCGCGCGACTTCCTCGCCCACCGGCACCTGATAGAACACGCGCGAAAAGTCGAGACCCTTCGCCTTCCAGTGTTCGATGCCCTTCTTCATGTCGAGCAGATCGACGCGGCCGATCAGATCATCGAACTTGCGGATGCCGAACTGCGCCATGATTTCGCGCACTTCTTCAGCCACGAAGAAGAAGAAATTGACGACGTGTTCCGGCTGGCCGGAGAACTTCGCGCGCAACACCGGATCTTGCGTCGCAACGCCGACCGGGCACGTGTTCAGATGGCACTTGCGCATCATGATGCAGCCTTCGACCACGAGCGGCGCGGTCGCAAAACAGAACTCGTCCGCGCCGAGCAGCGCGCCGATCACCACGTCGCGGCCGGTCTTCATCTGGCCATCGGCCTGAACGCGGATACGGCCGCGCAGATGGTTGAGCACCAGCGTCTGCTGCGTTTCGGTCAGACCGAGTTCCCACGGCGTACCCGCGTGCTTGAGCGACGACAGGGGAGATGCGCCCGTGCCGCCGTCATGACCCGCGATTACGACATGATCCGCCTTCGCCTTCGCCACACCGGCCGCCACCGTGCCGACGCCCACTTGCGACACCAGCTTCACGGAAATGCTCGACGACAAATTCACGTTCTTCAGATCGTGAATCAGCTGCGCGAGATCTTCAATCGAATAAATATCGTGGTGCGGTGGCGGCGAAATGAGACCGACGCCCAGCACCGAGCAACGCAGCTTGCCGATGTAATCGGAAACCTTGTGGCCCGGCAACTGACCGCCTTCGCCCGGCTTCGCGCCCTGCGCCATCTTGATCTGAATCTGATCCGCCGACGACAGATACTCCGCCGTCACGCCGAAACGGCCCGACGCGACCTGCTTGATCTTCGAACGCAGCGAATCGCCTTCCTTCAACGGAATATCGGTAACGACTTCCGGCCCGATGATCGATTGCAGTGTGTCGCCGTTCTTGATCGGAATGCCGCGCAGTTCGTTGCGATAACGCTTGCCGTCCTCGCCGCCTTCGCCCGTGTTCGACTTGCCGCCGATACGGTTCATCGCGACAGCGAGCGTGGCGTGCGCTTCGGTCGAAATGGAGCCGAGCGACATCGCGCCTGTTGCAAAGCGCTTGACGATTTCCTTTGCCGGTTCCACTTCGTCGAGCGGAATGGCCTTCGTCGGCGCGACCTTGAATTCGAACAGACCGCGGAACGTCATGTGACGCTTCGTCTGGTCGTTGATGACGTGTGCGTATTCTTTGTATGTCTGATACGAGTTGCTGCGCGCCGAGTGTTGCAGCTTGGCGATCGCGTCCGGCGTCCACATATGTTCTTCGCCGCGCACGCGGTAAGCGTATTCGCCACCTGCCTCGAGCATGTTGGCGAGAACCGGGTTGTCGCCGAATGCATCGCGGTGCAGGCGAATGGCTTCTTCCGCCACTTCGAAGATGCCAATGCCGCCCACCTTCGACGCCGTGCCCTTGAAATACTTCTCGACCAGTTCCGCCGACAGGCCCACACCTTCGAAAATCTGCGCGCCCGTGTAGGACATGTACGTCGAAATGCCCATCTTCGACATCACTTTCAGCAAGCCCTTGCCGACTGCCTTCGTGAAGTTGTAGATGACCTTCTCCGCCGACAGATCGCCCTTCAGGCCTTCGGCCATGTTGACGAGCGTTTCCAGCGCGAGGTACGGGTGAACGGCTTCCGCGCCGTAGCCCGCGAGCAGCGCGAAGTGATGCGTCTCACGCGCCGAGCCCGTTTCCACGACGAGACCCGTGCTCGTGCGCAGGCCGTGCTGCACGAGATGCGAGTGGATCGCGGACGTGGCCAGCAGCGCCGGAATCGCCACGTTGTCACGGTCGGCCTTGCGGTCCGACACGATCAGAATGTTGTAGCCGGACTTCACGGCATCGACCGCTTCCGCGCACAGCGACGCGATGCGCGCTTCGATGCCTTCCTTGCCCCACGCCACCGGATAGCAGATGTTCAGTTCGTATGAGCTGAATTTGCCGCCCGTGTACTGATCGATGGCGCGAATCTTGGCGATGTCCTTGAAGTCCAGCACGGGCTGCGACACTTCGAGGCGCATCGTCGGGTTGATGTTGGTCGTATCGAGCAGGTTCGGCTTTGGCCCGATGAACGAGAAGAGCGACATGACCATGTTTTCGCGGATCGGATCGATCGGCGGGTTCGTGACCTGCGCGAACAGCTGCTTGAAATAGTTGTAGAGCGTCTTGTTCTTGTTGGACATGACCGCCAGCGGCGAATCGTTGCCCATGGAACCGACGGCTTCTTCGCCTGATTGCGCCATCGGCGCCATCAGGAACTTGAGGTCTTCCTGCGTGTAGCCGAACGCCTGCTGGCGGTCGAGCAGCACGGCAGCTTCGCGGCGCTGCGTTTCGATGTCTTCCGCCTTCAGTTCGATTTCGTCGAGCTTGATGCGCACGGCATCGATCCAGCTCTTGTAAGGCTTCGCGTTCGCCAGGTTGTCCTTGAGTTCCTTGTCCTGGATAATGCGACCCTGTTCCATGTCGATCAGGAACATCTTGCCCGGCTGCAGACGCCACTTCTGGACGATCTTAGACTCCGGAATGGGCAGCACGCCGGATTCCGATGCGAGGATCACGAGGTCGTCGTCCGTGACGAGGTAACGCGCCGGACGCAGGCCGTTACGGTCGAGCGTCGCGCCGATCTGGCGGCCGTCCGTGAACGCTATGGCGGCGGGGCCGTCCCACGGCTCCATCATCGCGGCGTGATATTCGTAGAACGCGCGGCGGTTGTCGTCCATGAGCGTGTGCTGTTCCCAGGCTTCCGGGATCATCATCATCATCGCGTGGACGAGCGGATAGCCGGCCATCACGAGCAGTTCGAGACAGTTGTCGAACGACGCCGTGTCCGACTGGCCCGGATAAATCAGCGGCCAGAGCTTCGGCAAATCGTCGCCGAGCACGTACGAAGCGATCGCGCCGGTACGCGCATTCAGCCAGTTGACGTTGCCTTTCACGGTGTTGATTTCACCGTTGTGCGCGATCATGCGGTACGGGTGAGCCAGTTCCCACGCCGGAAACGTGTTGGTCGAGAAGCGCTGGTGCACGAGCGCGAGCGCCGACACCACGCGCTCGCTCTGCAAATCGCGGTAATACACGCCGACCTGCCTTGCCAGCAGCAGACCCTTGTAGACGATCGTGCGTGACGACATCGACGGCACGAAGTATTCCTTGCCGTGCTTGAGCTTGAGCGCCTGAATGCGATGGCTCGCCGTCTTGCGGATGATGTACAGCTTGCGCTCCAGCGCGTCCGTCACGACGATGTCCTTGCCGCGCCCGATGAAGATCATGCGAATGAGCGGCTCGCTCGCCTTCACGGTCGGCGAAATGGGCATGTTCGAATCGACGGGAACGTCGCGCCAGCCAAGCACGACCTGGCCTTCGGCTTTCACCGTACGCTCAAGCTCCTGCTCGCACGCCAGACGCGACGCGTGCTCCTTCGGCAGGAAGATCATGCCGACGCCGTATTCGCCAGCCGGCGGCAACGTCACGCCCTGCTTGGCCATTTCTTCGCGATAAAAACCGTCCGGCACCTGAATGAGGATGCCCGCGCCGTCGCCCATCAGCGGATCGGCGCCGACTGCACCGCGGTGGTCGAGGTTCTCCAGGATCTTGAGACCCTGCTGAATGATTTCGTGGCTCTTTTTCCCCTTGATATGGGCGACGAAGCCGACGCCGCAGGCATCGTGCTCGTTGGCAGGGTCGTACATGCCCTGCGCGGCGGGACGCGAACCGACTGCCGGTTGCTGATAATCGTGCATGGGGACACCGTCTCTACTTGTGAGGGCCGACTCGGCCGTTGAACCATTATTTTTATGCTCGCGGCCGGTTGTTTCGGCTTGTTGACCGCGAAGCCGGTCGTGCAGGCGGCGCGCTGCGCCGCAATATCGCCGAAATCCGAAATATACGCGACGAATCAAAGCGATGGCAAATAAAATTTAATGATCTGGCGCCAATTATCGATATGGCGCAAACATGCCCCATTTAATTGGTTCCATATCGATATCGGAATCGGTATAGGGGGGCGGGCCTCACGGCCCGCCCCTCCCACACAACCGCGCATAAGGGTCCGTACACAGCGGTTCGGATTGGTGATCGGTTGCCCGGCTATCGACGCAACGATGGAAGGCCAAGGGAGCCGAGATAG
>LELG01000397.1 GCA_001045575.1 Candidatus Burkholderia pumila | reverse complement strand
CCTTAATTGCTTAGAAGACCACGTACGTACGAGTAAAACACCTTAATTAGATTTGCTATACCTTTCTAAAGGTTAAGTCGGCGAGATTAGGCGTAACGTACATACAAAGATAGTTATTGATACCATTGAATGACAAGGAGGCGACTAAGACTAGACGTATCTAGACTTAGTATAAATGACATTGAGTTCCGTTAGAAACTAAATAAGGAGTCGCTTACTTGCAGAACAAGGAAAGCGAACGGGACTTGGATAGTGTACAGGTAGTGCAGATAAGTCGTGACAGGTGAGTATCTATCTCCGGTGATGGTTCAAAATTATGCACGGCTTATTTGTTACCTTAGATAGTAGATGGCATGTTTGGTTTATGAATGTTTATAACCTTAAGTAAATTGCTCCTATGCAATAGTAGAATGTATGATCAATTGAAATCTACATTGTTAGCAATATTATTGTCAAGCATGCTATAAATGTCCAAATGTGATACAATGGCATGTTCTTTGGTTAAATGTTTATTTGGATAGCATGATTTGCTAGTTATTCAAATGTATTGGAATTAATGCAATTGCCTGAACCATAATGTCATAGTTGTGCAGACGGGAAACCTACTTTGTTTCCCCGACCTGTTATAATAAATGATGGTTTATGTTAATGGATGTATTTGATTGGTCGGACGCGACCCCATAGATGTGTATGCCAGAGGGATGGGCCACCCGACCCTTCGAGCGATGGCGGCCACGGGCTGGCAAAGGGCCTGTCGTGGAGTCGATCCTCGTAAGGTTTGTACCGGCATATCGATATCGCCAATGGATTTCCGCGGACTTCTGGACTTTGTTATTGGGAGTAGGAGTTATTCTGGACCGACGTGTTAGCGCGGCTAGCGTCAACCTATTTGGCATGTGAAGTTGTAGATGCCAGAGACTAGGATAGACCGGTAGGACAACCAGTCAACCTCTACTTTACGAGATGACTGGTTGGTCAACCGTTTTATCTGACTGTCTTCCTGTATCCTTTTATCTATATGTGTATTTCTTTTAAAGCCGTGCATCTGTGTTAATGTGTTATGTGAAAAACCCAGACTTAGAACTCACTGAGCGTTAGCTCACCTCATGTGCATGTGTGTTTTGTCTTAAACAGGTTAAGTTTCTGAGCGACCGATCAAGGTGGGCAGTACTGGTTTTAGTTGGACTTTTGTTTTAAATCTGGACTTAGTCCTGAGTTTAGACTTTATGATGTTTATTTTTATGTGACGGACTGTATAAGTTTAACGTTTGGATTTGGTTTGTAATAGTAATTAGGGTTGAATGCTTCCGCTCTTGTTTCGAATGAATGTTTATATTAGTTAGCCGTTACCTGGGTTTATTGTTACCGACTTGGTAATTTCCACTCGTGCGCCCCGGCGCGAGCCGGGGCAGTGGCGGGCCCGTCCCCGGACTGGGCCTGGGCCGCGCCCCGGGAGCGGGGTCGCCACAGTTGGTATTAGAGCGGCGGTTTAGGGAAATCGTGAATAAACATATAAGAATGAACTAATGATACGATAAGCTTGAAACAATAGTGACTTAACCATAGGCTTGAAATAAGCAAGTGAAAAGAATGGATTTATTTGTTTAAGTGTGATGACTTGAGACGCTGATTGTAGGGAACCATCTGACGATGATTCGTGTGATGTTTTGACAGGATGGCGGGTTTAGGAGGGCGACCGTATGAAATTGAGCATACCACCGACAAACCCCGTTCTATTGACTATTTTGACACTGCGTACGGGGAACACAGAGACTTTGATGCCACAGCGCCAGGCGGCCGTACGTGTTTATGTCGATATGGCTATTCCTATCCTAACCTGGTGGTGCACCAGATAACGAAGGAGAGGAACGAGATGATGAGAGACCATATAGAGCATCGATACCACATCCGGTACCTGAACCAGCGCGTGGACTATGCCTACGGCCGAGTTGCGACCCTGAAAGCAGAGGCGGTACAGGCACGCCAGGAGATTGAGAGCCTGAAGAAGAGGCTAGCTGAGGCAGAGGAGCAGCTGCGACAGACTGCAGCGAGAGAGGAGACGGTTGACTCTGAGGAGACTTGGCCACAGCCTGAGGCTTGGGAGATTGACGCCTGGGCAGGATCAGGCGGCGAGGAGTCCGAGGTCTACAGCGACCCGGAGGAGGACGAGCCTGCAGAGGACCCGAGTGAGGGCTATTTGGGAAGCCCGAGTGAGGACTAGGCCAGTATAGGACCGTTTTGTTTGTCGATAGGCGACCGTTGTATAGCGAATCCCAAAAG
>LELG01000396.1 GCA_001045575.1 Candidatus Burkholderia pumila | reverse complement strand
AGGCACGAGTCAGCGGATTTCATAGGGACCCGCAGCGGAGGTATGGCTGCAACAAGGTCGCATATAGAGCTGCAACTTATCCTGCTCTGTCAGTCACGAGAAAGCTGGTGCAAAAGGGGCCGTTCATGTAGAGAAGTTTACTGCACATCGGGGGCTGAGATGGCAATGCTTTCTGGCTCCTATTGAAACGAAACGATTAGAAATAAGCCACTTCATCTGGCCTGACAACAAGGCTGACATCGTGACAATGACGACCAACGTGCTGCACGCGTTGCTCGACGCGATGACATCACTGCGATTCGGCTATATCCGAAGCGAGAATATCTCCGTGTGAGCTTAACAGTGAGGCGGTGTGCTGGTGTAAGCGGGATGCCGACCAGCGTCACGATCACCGCCGAGGAGTTGAAGGCGTTGCTCGCCGAGCGCGATGCCGCTCGTGCATTGCGAGAAAAACAGGAGGCGTTACGCGGCGCCTTGCGGCTCGTGACGGCCGAGCGCGATCTCGCCGAAAAGCGCCTCCGAACCTTCCGGCGCGAACAGCGGGCCCGCCCAGGAAGACACGCTGAAGACGACGGTTGCCGCGCACAAGCGCAAGAAGCGCGGTCATCGCAAGCTGCTAGATCCTAGTCTGCCGCGCGAGGTCGTGCGACACGAACTGCCCGAAAAGCCGAATGCTTTTGCACGAACGATGGCACGCGCTCCTCGAGATCAGCGCGGAGATCAGCGAGCAGCTTCGGGTGATCCAACACCAGCGTGTTAAATATGCGCGTCCGTGCTGCGATCTGGGATCAAGGTCACGCCGGCGCCGCCGCGCATCATCCCACGCGGACTGTTGAGCGAATCGGCGCTCGCATGGATCGCCACCGGCAAGTATCAGTTCGGCATGCCGCTCTATCGTCAGGCCGGTTTGCTGTGTCGCTTCGGCGGCGACATCTCGTCGAACACGATCGCCGCCAGCATGGTTCGCGTTGGCCTCGCGACCCAGCCCGTGATCAACCTGATGCGCGATGCGTTGCTCGAGGCCGAGCTGATCTACTGCGACGAGACAACATTCTAGGTACTGAAAAAGAAAGGAAGAAAACCACAAACGAAGAGCTACCTCTGGGCGCAGATGACCGGCTCGGGCATCCCTATCCGCTGCTTCAGCTATACACCCGGACGCGGCGCCAAGCTGGCCGATAAGCTGTTCACGGGCATCCGTAAGGGCGCGGTTCCGATAACTGACGGCTACGAGCCCTACAACGACATCGCTCAACGCTACGACCTCGTGCACCTCGGATGTTGGGCGCACCTCTTCATCAAAGCGGAGGAGAAAGTGCCGAAAGCCGCACGTTCCCCCGATCTGCTCGCCACACGCTTCATCACGCTGATCGGCAAGCTGTTTGCTGCAGAGGCCCGCTCTAAGAAATAGGAGCCTGAGCGACGACAGCGATTGCGACGGCGATACAGCACACGCATGCTCGACGCCATCTACGCCCTGGCGCTCGCGCAGTCGCCCGGCGTTGTGCCAAAAAGTTTGCTTGGAAAGGTACTGACCTATCTACGCGAGCAGTGGCCGAAGTTGATCCGCTATGTCGAGAACGGCAATTGGCCTATCTTAAACAAACCTTGTGAAAACGCGATTCGCCCCTTCGTCGTTGGGCGCCGCTCATGGCTTTTTAGCGACACGGTTGCGGGGCAAACGCAAGTGCAAATCTCTACAGCCTGATCAAAACGTGCAAAGCCGAGGGCGTCGATCCCTACCGTTACCTTCACTGGCTGTTCCAATGCCTTCCTCTGGCGAAGAATGTTGACGACTACGACGGGCTGCTTCCTTGGAAGATGCCCGCAGATCTCCGCTGACCTGCTTCGCTACCACACCTCAAGTGCTCTGCCATCGCCCTCAGAGAGGCGTAAGTCGTGGACCGCTTACCCACGATCGAGAACAGTAGCGACCCAATTAGCACCCCGAGCAATCGACATGGCAAGGTGACGGTGCCAACGATCAGGCCCCGACGCTGATTCTGCTCCCGCTCCGGTTGCGCGGTCGAGGCTGCGTCCTGCTGACCTGCCCCCGGTTTTAGTCCGGACTATAGCTAGAGTCCGAAGTTAAATAAAGACTGTGAGGTTGCTTCATGCGCCCGGGCGAACTGCTCGGGTGCGAGATAGCCAAGCGAGCTGTGAGGCCGCTCGGTGTTGTACTCGATACGCCAGTCCTCAATGAGCCGCCCGGCGTGGCGCATCGAGACGAGCCAGTGCTCGTTCAGGCATTCCTCGCAAAACCGCCCGTTGAAGCTCTCGATATAAGCA
>LELG01000395.1 GCA_001045575.1 Candidatus Burkholderia pumila | reverse complement strand
ATGCTTCGCAAAGCCTTCACCAGGCTGAAGCCTGAAGATCGACCAGTGCTTCATTCCGTTCAAGGCTGGCAATATCGCCTCTCCACCTACAGCCACTTGCTGAAGCAGAGTACCGTCAGGCCGAGCATGTCCCGGCGCGGGCACTGCCTCGACAATGCCGCCATGGAGAGCTTCTTCGGTACCCTGAAGACGGGGTTCTACTACGCCAACGAGTTTCGTGATCTCGACGATCTCGAGAAAGGCCTGAAGGAATACATTCACTACTACAACCACGAGCGAATCAAGCTGAAAGCCCAAGGGGGCTCAGTCCCGTCGATTATCAAGTTTGCTTCGCTACAGCATAGCCATCAGTCTTCCAACTTTCTGGGTGCGGTCCACCATTCATGGGGTGACACAAGCTCGCCTGGAGGAACTGCTGGCGGATGCGTATCGACTGCAGGGTCTCTGGCAAGAGGCATTTGGACAGATCGCGGCCCGCGCCACCGACGTGTCCTACGCGAAACTCTACGAGGCCGTGCAAGGCCCTGGCGCGATGGCGCAACGGCCTGTCCCGCTTGCGGTACTGCACTGGGTGCCGTGACGCACTATCCCTTTGCCAGAGCACGTGCGGGCCTGGAGAAGCTTGCCCAATTGGCAGCACTCCACTCCAGCAACGGGAAGGTAGCTTGCGGACGGAACTGGGCGAGTCCATCCGGGTCTTGTGAGAGGAGATGCGTCAGGTCGTGGCTGCAGCGACGGCTGCATGTCTTGCAGAGCTACAGGCTGCGGCGCTGCCTCTGCTGCGGATCGCTACAACCATCGAGCGCGTCGATGCGCAGGCCCGCGAGGTGCATGCTCAGCGCGGTGCGCTGGCGCAAGAGCGGGACGGGTTGAATCAGCATCGGCTTGAGGTCGATGCGACTGCGGGCGGTCCGCGCGGCGGCCGATCAGGAACTGGCTGCAGCTCGCATGACGGTGGATCGGTTCGATGAAGCCAATCGGGATCTGATTCAGGCCGTTGCGGCGGAAGTGCCGGTGGCATACCATCAGCGGTTCAAGGCGGCCTATGACGGCTTTCTGCCCGAGATCCAGAATATCTGGCCGCGCTGCCGGGCGTACTGCTTCAGGGCCAGGGAGAACAAGCCCGGAATCTGTACAACGCATTCAATCGCGGCGATGCTCCCGGCGACTTGCTGCATGCCCTGTGGCTACCCGTCGCCGAGAATGGCAAGATCGAAGTGGAGTTCGCCGGTGAACCCGGCGCGCGCTATGACGCGCTGATCGTGTTCAGCGAGGAACACATCAAATGCCTGGGCCTAGCCGATCCTGCTTGCCAAGAATATTGCCCAGCGCTGCCCGGTAGTTATCTTCGATGATGTCGTCAACGCGATTGACGATGAACACCGAGATGGCATCTGGCGCATCTTCTTCGAAGATGGCCTGCTGGATGGCAAACAGATCATCCTGACGTCGCATGCCGAGGAATTCCTGCCTCGCATCCAGCAGGAGCTGGGTGCGAGGCGCGCCGCAGCCATCAAACGCTACAATTTCTTGCCGCACCATGGCAAGCACGAACTCCGGGTTGACAGCGACCCACCGACGAATAACTATGTTTTGCTGGCTCAGCAAGCCTTGGCCGTCGATGAAAAACGTGAGGCACTGCGCCAGGCGCGCCCTGTACTGGAGAGCCTGACCGATCGCCTCTGGACGTGGATGGAGCGCCGCGGTGATGGACGCATCGACATCAAGCTCGGAGGCCCATGCTCGCCCTGGGAGTTGAACAACAAATGCACCAAGCTGCGCTCGACCGTCGATCGCATCACGGCGCAGCATGCCGGTGCACCGGACGCTGCTGCGGCTTTGGCCAGGCTGCCAATCATTGAATGGGGCTATCTCAATAGCGGTGTGCGCGACGCCCGATGAGAGATCGTGAGTTTGATCGCGCGACGGTAAGAAACTGGAAATTGTGAAACTGCGTCTGGCTGGGCGCACGAACGCGCTCAGCAGTCTGACTCATGCGCTCCAACAGTCCCGAACGCACGAAAATCCATTCGTAGCCCGTGTTCACCAGATCGTGTGCCGTGCACTCCGACTCCTGCACGATCACGCTGCGTGTAAAATGGTTGGACAGGTGTTCTAGCTCGTACTGCAACATCTTCTGGGAATGGCGCCAGTCCTGGTCCTCCCGAACAGGTGTATGCCAGCGCACTCCACCACGATCGTATGCGGTCCTTGAAGGACGCCTTAACAATGAACGAGTGATTCTCTGATGCTATCTGTCCACGTGGACCGCTGGGATCAGAGTACATGACAGAAGATCGTAATTTGCGTAGTCGCCTGGTAGTCGGCGCGAAGCGGG
>LELG01000394.1 GCA_001045575.1 Candidatus Burkholderia pumila | reverse complement strand
GCTTCGATTGGGATGTGCTAAACCGGCTATACGAACCAGGCATGATTGGCAACCCCGTGAACAACGCGAAGTCCGTTGTGCTCACCGAGGAGGGGCTGCGCGAATCCGAGCGCCTCTTCAATCAACTTTTCCCTTCCCCCTCTCAAGCAGCAAAGATTGATAATTAAACTAATTTATAATTCATGACACTAGCGTACCGTTATCATTATATTATATCTTCAAACCGCCGATTCTTAGGCAATTTGAGGGTTTACGCGGCTGCTCAACGCAAGTAGAGTAAAGTTGTTTTATGTGTTAAGATATTAGATAATTAAGAGCCAAAAGAGAGATTGCAAATCGACTCAGGGAGACTGCATGCCGTCATCGATTCCCTATCAACCGTTGCCCAATGGCTTCAAAGCGGCGCTGCACAGGCGCGAACGGCTCATCGGCGCGTGGATGTCGCTCGCCAGTCCGGTCGTCACGGAACTCATCGGCGTCATTGGTTTCGACTGGATGCTGCTCGACGCCGAGCACGCGCCGAATGACGCCATCACGCTCATTCCGCAACTGATGGCGCTGAAGGACAGTGTAAGCGCGCCTGTCGTGCGCCCGCCCGCGAACGACAGCGTGGCGATCAAGCGCCTGCTCGATAGCGGCTTCGTCAACTTCCTGGTCCCTTTCGTCGACAGCGCCGCCGATGCCGCCCGCGCCATCGCCGCCACGCGCTACCCGCCGCAGGGCATACGCGGCGTGTCGGTCGGGCATCGTGGCAACAAGTTCGGCACGGTGTCCGACTACTTCGAGATTGCGAACGACAATATCAGCGTCGCGGTGCAGATCGAAAGCCGCGCCGCCGTGGAAGCAGTCGATGAAATCGCCAGCGTGGAAGGCGTCGATGCCGTGTTCGTCGGGCCATCGGATCTCGTGGCGAATTACGGGCACATTGGCAACGCGAATCATCCCGAGGTGCAGGCGGCCATCGCGCACGTGTTCGAACGCACGCACGCTGTCGGCAAGGCAAGTGGCATTCTCGCGCCCGTTCAGGACGATGCGGAGCGCTATCTCGCACTGGGCGCATCGATGGTCGCGGTTTGCGCAGACCTAGGCACGTTGCGAAACGGCGCGCAGGCCGTGAAGAAACACTTCATCGCGGCGTAAGTTATAACGCTCTCTGTCAATGCACCCGAACCCCAATAAGAGGAGGAAAACATGGCGACAAAAGCAGGCTTCATCGGACTGGGCATAATGGGCAAGCCGATGGCGGAGAATCTCATCAAGAACGGCGTCGAGCTGGCCGCGTTCACGCGCGGCGGCGTGCCCGCCGAACTGACGCAGGCGGGTGCGAAGGCTTGCAGTAGCCCGGCCGATGTCGCAAAAAGCGCCGACATCATTTTTCTGATGGTGCCGGACACGCTCGATGTCGAACGCGTGCTGTTCGGCGAGAGCGGCGTTGCGGAGTCGCTGCGCGCCGGGCAGATCGTCGTCGACATGAGTTCGATCTCGCCCATCGCCACGCGTGAATTCGCCGCGAAAGTGCGCGAGAAGGGTACTGATTATCTCGATGCGCCTGTCTCCGGCGGCGAAGTCGGCGCGAAGGCGGCATCGCTCACGATCATGGTCGGCGGCGCGCAGGCGATCTTCGACAAGGTGAAACCGTTGTTCGACATGATGGGCAAGAACATCTCGCTAATCGGCGAAGTCGGCGCGGGGCAAGTGTGCAAGGTGGCGAATCAGGTGATCGTCGCGGCGACCATCGAAGCGGTCGGCGAGGCGTTGCTGCTCGCCTCGAAAGCCGGCGTCGATGCGGAGAAAGTGCGCACGGCGCTGATGGGCGGTTTCGCCTCGTCGCGCATTCTGGAAGTGCACGGCGAGCGCATGACCAAGCGCACGTTCAATCCGGGCTTCCGCATCGAACTGCATCAGAAGGATTTGAATCTGGCGCTGGCGACGGCGCAATCGCTGGGCGTCGCGCTGCCGAATACGGCAACGTGCATGCAGTTGTTCAACGCATGCGCGGCGAACGGCAGCTGCGCGTGGGATCACTCGGGCATGGTGCGCGCACTCGAAATCCTGGCGAATCATGAGATTGGCCAGAGCGCCGAGTAAGTCAGAGCCTTCCGAGGGCCATTTTCGAGCCGGCGCAAGCCGGCTTTTCTTTTTATAGTGCGCCGAGCATGCGCAACAGCTTGGGGGTGGGAATCCCCTGTCCAACCTGATGGTGGTGAAGGACTAGTGTTGTGAGTTAAAAATTAATTGAATGATTAGCTGCTTACTGTGCGATGGACGGCACGTACTTCAAGAGGTGGCGAAGAGCGGAAGACCCAAGGCGGAACTCGTGTTGAGTGACTCGGAGCGC
>LELG01000393.1 GCA_001045575.1 Candidatus Burkholderia pumila | reverse complement strand
CGGCAACGCCTTTTATCCGGTTAGCCTTGTCCATCGGCTCGCAGTTTCGCTTCACGCTTCCTCCCCACGTCCGGTCACCCTTTCGCAGTTGCGCTTCGCTTCATTCGCTGTGATCAACTTGCGGTGGGACTTGCACCCACGAGTGTGCGCCCAGCATGGGCGCACACAAAAAACCGCGAAGCTTGCGCATTCGCGGGTTCTCGAAGGGGTGTTTTGGTGGAGGCGGCGGGAATCGAACCCGCGTCCAGAAGCGCTCTACGACCAGTTCTACATACTTAGTTCTGTCATTTGATTTAACCGCAACGACGCGGACGAACACGCTGCGTTACGGCGATTCACTAAGTTTTCGACCCGGGCGTCGTGATGCCACCAAGGCTTATCTGACGTATATGACCTCTCGTGGTATTGCTACCCTAACCCGTCAGCGAATTAGTGAGAAGACGGCTAGCCCTTAGGCTGCCAGTGCGAACGTATCGTCGTTTGCAGTTACGTTTTTCCCATTGATTAACGAGGTGACGGGTCCTCGGTATGCCCTGACCGCTTTACAACTCTGTCGAAACCAGGTCGCCCCCAAAGCGGATTGAGGATTATTATCTCACGGAAACCTATCTGAGGCGATGCGCGTGAATTTCAAGACACTTCGCTTTCGCCTGCTTATCCGATGTCGTGCAGCAGTTGTTGAAGCTCTTCCGGCGTATCGACGACATGATTCGCATGCCAGCGGCGCGGCGGAATGTCATCGCCGCAATAGCCATACGCGGCCGCGACCGTAATCATGCCCGCAGCGAAACCGGCCTGCACATCGCGCAGATCATCGCCGACATAAACGATGCGCTCCGGCGCCGTATCCAGCAGTTCGGCCGCATACAAGAGCGGCGCGGGGTGCGGCTTCGAATGCGGTGTCGTGTTGCCGCACACGAGGCAGCCGGCGCGCGTATCCAGCCCGAGCAGACCGACGAGCGGCACCGATAACCGCGTTAACTTGTTCGTGACGATGCCCCATCGCACACCGCGCTCATCGAGCTGATCGAGCAGTTCGGCGATGCCCCGAAACAGCGTCGTCTCGATGCACAGATCGGCTTCGTAGTTGGCGAGGAATTCATCGCGCATGGCCGCAAAATCGTGATGCTCCGGACCGATCTCGAACGCGCCGCTCAGCAAGCCGTGCGCGCCCGCCGATGCAAACGGCCGCAGCGCTTCCAGCGGCCGCATCTCCAGCCCGCGGTCGTAGCGCATCTTGTTGACGGCGGCGACGAGATCGGGCGCCGTGTCGGCGAGCGTGCCGTCGAGGTCGAATAGAATGGCCTGACAGAGACCGAGGCCGTCGTTGTCGGCGAGGCGCTGGGGAAGGGGAATCGGATCGTCGGGCAGCGGCTTCGTCTGCAGCGTGCCTATGTTGTCGTCTTGAGTCATGGCGTCAGGCTTCCCGGCGGTAAGCCATCATGTAGTTGATGCTCGTGTCGTTGGAAAGGCCGAAATGCTTTGAAATCGGACGATAGGTGATGCCCTTGATATTCAGCGGCGACAGCGATGCCATGCGCGCATAAGTCGCCAGTTCCGACGGCTTGATGAAGCGCGCGTAATCGTGCGTGCCGCGCGGCAGCATGCGCGCGATGTATTCCGCGCCGATAACCGCGAACAGATACGCCTTCGCGTTGCGGTTCAGCGTGGAGAAGAACACCCAGCCGCCCGGCTTCACGAGCGTGGCGCAGGCGGCGACCGTGCCCGCAGGGTCCGGCACATGTTCGAGCATCTCCATGCAAGTGACCACGTCGTACGCGCCGGGTTCACGCGCGGCGAGCGCTTCGGCAGAAATCTCTTCGTACGCGACTTCGACGCCGCTTTCGAGGCTATGCAGATCCGCTACGCCCAGCGCATTCGACGATAGATCGATGCCGCGAACCTTCGCGCCGCGCGTCGCCATCGACTCCGACAGGATACCGCCGCCGCAGCCGATATCCACAACGTTCTTGCCCATCAGATGCGCCTGGGAATCGATCCAGTCGAGCCGTACGGGGTTGAGTTCGTGGAGCGGCTTGAAATCCGCGTTCGGATCCCACCAGCGATGTGCCATCTCGCTGAATTTTTGTAGTTCGTGGGGATCAACGTTGGTCATGTTCGGAACGTGCCCTTGTTAATTCGTGTTCGGTTAGAACCAAATAGTATATAGGCCCTCGATGCGCGGGCAAAAAGCGAATTCCGCGTCATCGCGCCGCTTTTGCGGCGAGAGACAGCAGGCGTTCGTGCGCCGTTCGACACACGAAAAAATCTCAGGCGATGAACTGCACCCCAGAGGTTGGAGATTGATCCAACCTTTGGGGTGTTTTTCATGGCGAAGTACACA
>LELG01000392.1 GCA_001045575.1 Candidatus Burkholderia pumila | reverse complement strand
CGCGCGCAAGCCGGCCAGGTACAGTACGGTAAACAGTCACCGGCAGCGGGCAGCATGTAACCGCTCCCGTTCGGTGTGCGCAGGCAGTATTTCGATCGTCGTCTTGACCACACCCACCAACCGTGCGCAGTCGGCCGCGCACGTTGATCGGCACCAGAAAGTCGTTCGTTTGCGGCGACGGTTCCGCGCCCAGTTGCCCCGCCGACACCTGCACGTTCTGCTCGCGGATCGCGCCGATCACATCGCTGGTCGTTAGGCCGCGCGACGCGAGGCGGTTCGGGTCGAGCCAGATGCGCATCGCGTAATCGCCGGAACCGTAGAGACCGACATCGCCGATGCCGGGAATGCGCGACAATTCGTCCTTCAGGTGCAGCGTCGAATAGTTGCGCAGATAGAGGGAGTCGCGGCTGTTGTCGGGCGAAAAGAGGCTCACGTACATGAGCGGCGCCGGCGATTGCTTCTGCGTCGTCACGCCGTACTGGCGCACTTCCTCGGGCAGACGCGTTAGCGCCTGACTCACGCGGTTCTGCACGCGCACGGCAGCGGTGTCGGGATCGACGCCCGGCAGGAAGGTAACGACGAGTTGCAGGCTGCCGTCGGAGCCGGCGACGGACTTCATGTACATGATGCCTTCGACGCCGTTGACCGCTTCCTCCAGCGGCTCGGCCACCGATTCGGCGATTTCCTTCGGGTTCGCGCCGGGGTAGGTCGCGCGCACCACCACGCTCGGCGGCACCACTTCGAGATATTCGCCGGCGGGCAGCATCGGAATGGAGATGAGCCCGAGCGCGAAAATGACGATCGACAGCACCACGGCGAAAATCGGCCGGTCGATGAAGAATCGGGAGATGTTCATTGCGCGTGCGCCCCCTGCGATTCCGCGAACTTCGGTGCATCGGCGAGCGCTTTTGGCTTAATCGGCGCGCCCGGATAGTAGATGCGCTGCACTCCTTCGACGATTACGCGATCGCCGCCGCTCGCTGAGTCCGCTTTCGACGATACGCTGTCCGTCGATATCGCGGCCCAACTTGAGGTCGCGTTGCTCGGCGCGATCGCCTTTGCCGACGACATAGACATAGCGGCGATCCTGATCGGTGAGCACGGCTTTATCGTCGATGAGCAGGGCATTCGCGTCATGGCCGCTCACGAGCTGCACGCGCGCATACAGGCCCGGCGTGAAAGTGTGATCCGCATTGGTGACCCGCACGCGCGCGGATCGTGCCGGTCGCGGGATCGAGCCGGTTGTTGAGGAAGTCCACCGTGCCCTGATGTGGAAAGCCGGTTTCGTTCGCGAGCGCGATATGCACGGCGTCGGCGGAATCGATAGCACGCCCCGTCGCGCCGGCGCGCCGCGCGAGATAACGCAGATAGCTTTGCTCGTCGCAATCGAAATAGATGTAGACGGAGTCTTGCGACACGACTGTGGTGAGCAGCGTCTGATCGGCGCGCGCGAGATTACCGGTAGTCAGTTCGGCGCGTCCGGCACGGCCCGCGATGGGCGCGCGCACTTCGGTGAAGGAGAGCTTGAGCTTCGCATCGTCGACGGCGGCCGCCGCCGCGTGCAGCGATGCCTTTGCCTGCGCGGCGTTACCTTCCGCGTTGTCGAGTTCTTCCTGCGACGTGGCGCGCGACTGCATCAGCTTGCGCACGCGTTCGAGCTGCACCTGCGCCCGTTGCGATGCCGCCTGCGCACGCTGCCGCTGCGTGTTGGCCTGATCGAGCGCGATGCGATACGGCCGCTGATCGATCACGAACAGCACCGCGCCCTTCTGCACCGCCTCGCCTTCCGCGATAACTGACGCTTTGCAGATACCCGCTCACGCGCGGACGAAGTTCCACGGAATCGACGGCTTCGACGCGTCCGTTGAATTCATCGGCGAGACGCCCGGCACGCGGCGTGACCGTGGTGAAGCCGACTTCTGGCGTGGGCGGCGCCTGTTCCTGAGCGCGCTGACACGCCGCCAGCGAGAAGACGGCGATGCTCGCGATGAGCAGCTTTTGCCAGCCTGGCCGGCGTGAAAAGCGAAACGGTCGCCTAGCCGATGCGCCGCGATTGATTAAAACCATTATTTCCAGACCCTGGATAGTGGACCACGCGCAGTCTAAAAGTTAAAGTGAACTTCAAGTAAAGAGGAAACTGGGAGGAAAGCATGGTCTCTACACGGACGATCCGGGTCGTCGCCGACCCGCCGATGCCGCCACGCCGCTGCGCCGCACTGTCGAGTTTCATTTGCCGCTCGCGCGGGCGAGCGGCAACCGGTATTTCTATGACGTGCTCAGCCAGATGGGACGCGGCGTGAGTCCGCGTACGCGATTGCGCCAATCCGAGATCGACGAGCTGGAT
>LELG01000391.1 GCA_001045575.1 Candidatus Burkholderia pumila | reverse complement strand
ACGCTCCGAGATCCCACTCCCCCGACTCCTACTCCTCTACAACTGCCAGCTTGAACTGCTCTGTGTACTTCGCCATGGAAAACACCCCAAAGGTTGGATCAATCTCCAACCTCTGGGGTGCAGTTCACTCTGGGGTGCAGTTCAATTTGCAGGCTTTTCAAAAATTTGGTCGGGGTGAGAGGATTCGAACCTCCGGCCTCTACGTCCCGAACGTAGCGCTCTACCAGGCTAAGCTACACCCCGGATTTCGTCCCAAGAGAAAGGAAAGCGGATTTTTTAAAATGTACTGCAATGTTTGTTTCAGTTTTGTTCAAGACTGCCGAGACGTCGAGTAAAAACATAATTTTAGCAGGCTATCTTTATAGATGGAAGAGGGAAGTGAAGAAATCGCATCTGCCGCTGCCTGAGCTTCCTTGCGCGCGCATTCCAGCGTGTGATCGAGTGCGCCTGAAGTCGTGATCGCGTAGAAGATCGTGTCGAAGCGATCCGTGCCGCCTTGCTCGATTGCCTCGCGCGCGAGCGCCGCCTGTTCCGGCGTGCCGTGCTCCATCAGATAGATGAGCGGCAGCGTGGGCTTGCCTTCGCGCAAATCGTCGCCGGCGTTCTTGCCTATCGATTCCGGCGTGCCCGTGTAATCGAGCCAGTCGTCCATGATCTGGAACGCCGTGCCGATGCGCCGCCCGAACTCCGCCGCCGCCGCTTCCGTGCGCGCGTCCGAACCCGCGAGCACAGCGCCGAGCTGCGCCGCCGCCTCGAACAGCTTCGCCGTCTTGTAGCGGATGACTTGCATATAGCGCGCTTCGTTTACGCCCGGATCGTGCATATTCAGCAGTTGCAGCACTTCGCCTTCCGAGATGACGTTGGTCGAGACCGACAGAATCTCCATCACACGCATCTTGCCGACGCTCACCATCATCTCGAACGAGCGCGAATACAGGAAGTCGCCGACCAGCACGCTCGCCGCGTTGCCGAACAGCGCATTCGCCGTCTTGCAGCCGCGGCGCAGATCGGATTCGTCGACGACGTCATCGTGCAGAAGCGTCGCCGTATGGATGAACTCGACCACCGCCGCCAGTTCGTACCGGTGCCCGGTCGTGTCGCCCAGCGCGCCCGAAACCAGCAGCAGCAGCGCCGGACGCAGCCGCTTGCCGCCCGCGCCGATGATGTACTCGGAAATCTGGTTGATGAGCATCACTTCTGATGCCAGGCGCTGCCGGATGACATGATTGACCTGCTGCATGTCCTCGGCGATCGGGGCGAGCAGCGCGGCGGCGTTGGGGATGGAAGTGGCGGTGGACGACATGATCGGCAATTTAAATAATGCCGCGGATTATAAGTCGAATCCGACTCCCGCCGGAGTTTGCCGCGTTTTGGCTGATGATCGGGGCCGGATCGGTGCACTCTCAAAAGACGCCTAGGAATTCACCGATATCCTTTGACCTAGCATGTAAGCTTATGTATAATTATATATTTTCCACGCGTGGTGCGTGGAAAATTAGGATTCAGAGTGAGGTTCACAATGTACGCGGTCATAAAAACCGGCGGCAAGCAGTACAAGGTTGCTGTTGGCGAAAAATTGAAAGTAGAACAGATACCGGCAGACATTGATGCAGAAATCACGCTCGACCAGGTTCTCGCAGTAGGCAAAGGCGAATCGATTCAGTTCGGTACGCCGCTGGTCAGTGGGGCTTCCGTCAAGGCTACCGTCGTGTCGCAAGGTCGTCACAAGAAAGTGACCATCTTCAAGATGCGTCGCCGGAAGCACTACCAAAAGCACGCTGGCCATCGCCAGAATTACACCGAACTGCGCATCGACGCGATCAACGCGTAAGCGCACCGATTAAGGAGCTATAGCAAATGGCACACAAAAAAGCAGGCGGGTCTTCCCGCAACGGCCGCAACTCCGAGTCGAAACGTCTCGGCGTGAAAGTGTACGGCGGTCAGGCAATCAATGCTGGCAGCATCATCGTTCGCCAGCGTGGCACGCGTATGCACCCGGGCGAAAACGTCGGCATTGGCAAGGATCACACATTGTTCGCGCTGACCGATGGCCACGTCAAGTTCACGACGAAGGGTGCCGCGAAGAAGCATACGGTCGTCGTTGTCCCGGCAGTAGTCTAAGCGCACTGCACGGGCTTCAGGACCGACAGAGGATTAGACCCAAGCAAGGCCCCGCGAACTTCGCGGGGCCTTTTCTTTCGGTATGCCGCGCATGCACAACAGCTTGGGGGTGGGAGTTCCCTGTCCAACCTGATGGTGGTAAAGGACTAGCGAAATGCAAGGGCGTCGTCGTGAGGCGGGGTTTGAAGGAAGTGTGTACCAAAGCCACGACCTGACGAACAGAAACCAGGGCCTACCCGGGCGGAC
>LELG01000390.1 GCA_001045575.1 Candidatus Burkholderia pumila | reverse complement strand
GGACCGTTGACGATTACGAAGCGCTGCTTCCCTGGAAGATGCCGCTCGACCTCCGCTAATCCGCACTACTCCACCCCACAAGTTCTACCAACTGATTCTGAGGAGTGTCGTTCCTGGAACGCATACCATTCACCGACGGTCAATGCCGGTCAGAAACGCATCGGAAGCAGGAGCATGCAGGCCAGATGGAGGCCGGTGCCAGCAGCGTAATGTAGAGGATATGCCAGGCAATGACCGCGAATAGGGAGGTAGCCCGAACAAAGCGCTCGAGCGTGCCAAACTGGCGGGCCTCGATACGGCAACCACTTTTGAGTACCCGATGCCAAGTCTCAATTGTCCAGCACCGCGCATACTATTGTATGCTGCTCAAGTGCTTGCGCGGGCGAGTGCGTGGGCGCCCGAGGTGAGCAACATCCATTCGATGGGCTCGATATTGGCCGGCGGTTTGTCCCCAATGACATGCACGGCGAAGACGTCCAGCTCGGGCAAATGGGTCCGTGTCTGGGACAGTCGCAGACGTACGCATGCGTATCGCAATGTCAGGCGTTCAGTGCGCTAGGGACGAGTCCTCTGGCTGGCACCTGCAACTCGGTGTGACCTGCTGCGGGGTGTCCAGCACCCGCTTGCCACAGATAGCGCTGGGGATGGCGGGCGCAGCGGTTCCATGCCGCTCGCAATCAGCTGATCCTCGATCGCCTGCAAACGCGCCGGACACTCGGGATGCCACTGACCGTTATCGTGCTAAAGGCAGTCAGGATGGGAGTAAAAGCCGGTGGCCATGATGTCTCGCAATGCCGTTTAATCGGCTCTTGTCTCGTGTTTTTTCGTCATACGCGCTCACGGGCCCGCTTATTTGACATAAGTTACCACCCGCCTGCTCAAGCCCGCTTGAGCAGGCCCGGCGTGCCGCTTCGGCTATATGCCCGAAGACCGTTGGGTATACTGCCCCGACGCCCGGCACCATGCGTTCCGGGCGCGAGCCATTTCAGGCTTGTGCGTTTCGTTGATAACCATTGCAGATGATCATCGCAGCCCGCTGGCGCATGACCGCAGAAAATCCGGCATCGCCCCACATCGCCCCTAACTCGCCCACTATGATTTTTCAGTTTACTTCGCGTCGCGCCTTGATTTGCTCCCTCATCTGCACGCTCGGCACAGTTACCGCTCACAGCGCCTTCGCGCAGTCGCAGCAGCCGCAGACCGCGACGCCACAAGGGCAAGAGTTCGAAGAAGAGATCATCATCCCGCAGCGCTACGCGAACAACCCGAATGTCGATGCGTTTATCAACGACATGGTGGCGCGCTACGACTTCGACGCCAACTCGCTCCACGCGCTCTTCACCAACGTCAGCTATTCGGCCACGGTGGTGAAACTCGTGCTGCTGTCGCCCACGCCGGCCGCAAAGAACTGGAAAGCGTATCAGGCGCGCTTCATCGAGCCGGTCCGCATCAACGCGGGCGTGAAGTTCTGGTGCGCGAATCAGGCTACCTTGCAGCGCGCCAGCGCGCAGTTCGGCGTGCCGCCGGAAGTGATCGTCGGGATCATCGGTGTCGAGACGATCTACGGCAAGTACATGGGCAACTTCCGCGCGCTGGATGCGCTGACCACGCTTACATTCGATTACCCGAACACGCCGAATCGCGCCGAGCGCATGGCGACATTCCGCAAGAATCTCGAAGACCTGCTTGTGTGGACACGCGATTCGCAAATTGACCCCACGACCGTGCTCGGTTCGTACACCGGCGCGATCGGCATTCCGCAGTTCCTGCCGAGCAGCATCGTGAAATACGCGGTGGATTTCGACGGCAATAACCGCATCGATCTGCGTTACAGTCCGGCGGATGCCATCGGCAGCGTCGCCAATTATCTGAAGCAGAACGGCTGGGAGACGGGCCGGCCGGTCGTGTGGCGCATTGCGGGCGACGAAGGCAGTCAGGGCATCGCGCAGGCGGCGGATGGATCGCCGGAGCTGCATTGGTCGCTCGCGCAGTTGACAAAAGCGGGCATGATGCTAAACGAGCCGGGCTTGAATGTCGATGCCGAAGCGCCCACGCCGCTGACCGTTGTGGACCTGCCGACACCCGGCATGGCCACGCAGTACGGGCTCGGCCTCAAGAATTTCTACGTGCTGACGCGGTACAATCGCAGTTTCTTCTATGCGCTGGCTGTGTATCAGCTAGGGGAAGCGGTGAAGGCCCGCATGCAGGCGGGCACGCAGTAACACGTAGCGATGGCGCAAAAAAACCCGGCAAGTGAACTGCACCCCCAGAGGTTGGAGATTGATCCAACCTTTGGGGTGTTTTTCATGGCGAAGTACACAGAGCAGTTCAAGCTGGCAGTTGTAGAGGAGTAGGAGTCGGGGGAGTGGGATCTCGGAGCGTGGCGCAGCG
>LELG01000389.1 GCA_001045575.1 Candidatus Burkholderia pumila | reverse complement strand
GCGGGGCCGTTTTTCGTGCGCGGAATCAGTCCATAGCCTTTCTCCCGAGGTAAGTGCACAAGCATCGTGAACCGGCTTGATCTTTCCACCAGCGTTCCGATGGCGGATCGGTTCAGGCCAATGAGCAAGTCGCCCTCCCAATGCTCTGGCGCAGCACGATCCTGCGCTTCTGCAGGCCAGCTAGAGATCCTCACATCCTCGCTTACGTGCGCCCGGCCCTCGGTACGCGCAACGCCCGCCCAGTGCGCAGACAACTGACCAGCTCGCGCTTAAATGGCTTCGTGAGTATATGCGCATGGATTTGTCGTCCGGGAAGTCGATCTGCAACCGATAGCAATTTGCCTCGATCAAAGGTGTTGCGACGACCGGTTGAATCCGCTCCGGTAACTTCCTCTGTATAAAGCTTAAGCGCGTTGACGAGCCACAAGTAGCGCTCCTTTTCAGCTTCACCGAAGTCGACGTCGTGGCGCTTGCCGGTCATTGCGAAGTCATCGAGCAAGTCGTTTTCCCAGGTGAGCATGGGCACGGCAAGCGTGCGCCAGCCCGCAGCGACATCTTTGGATGACACCGTCGACGACACGATCACCAACTCCGGCATGCCGATTTCTCGCGACGGCGTCGATTGATCGACCAGACGCACATCATGTCCGCGCGATTGCAGGTGTGCAGCGGCAGCGCGATCCACGTCGATATTCGGCCCCTTCATCTGCATGAGCATGACGATGCCACGCGTTTGGGCGTTTACCTTTACTTTAACGCTGCTCAAAGCCAGGTCAACCGCAGGCGTGAGCATCACAACGCACGCCGCTACTTAGAAAAAAGATACGATCTCCGTCATGCTTCAAAATTCCAGCGTCGTAATGAAGTAAACCTGCCGCGCATCGCCAACGGCAACGAAATAGCGGTTTGCACTCGACGGGTAATAGGTCTTGTTGAACATGTTCTTCACGTTGAGCTGGAACGAGATGTTGCACTTGCCGATTTTCGTTTCATACGTGGCGAACTCATCGGCGACGAAATAGGCCGGCAATTCGAAACTGTTGGCGGAGTCTCCGGGACGCTTTCCGACATAGTGGCCCGCTGCGCCCAGACGGAAATCGCCGCCGCCGAAGAGCGTGCCGAAGTCATACACCGCCGCCAGCGAAGCCGTATGCTGCGGCACGTTCCACAAGCGATATCCCGCATAGAACGGATCTTCGGTCGTCTTCGATACCACGCGAACGTGCGCGGCCCGACGTGCGCCAGTCGGTGAGCTTAGTCGCATCGTTGTATTGCGACACGAGCACGTTTTTCTTGTCGAGGATGAACATGCGCGAGCGTACCGGTCGTCAGCCCGTTGAGCATAGCGATCTTTGCGCTGACTTCGTACGCGGTTGTTTCTTCAGGCAGCACGTTCGAATCGATCACCACGCCTGAATTCAGTGGCGCGATGGTCTATGTCGGATTAAGCGATTGCGAATAGCTGCCATAGAAAGAGAGCGTATCTATCGCCTGATAAACGATGCCCGCGCGCGGCAGCCACTTGCTGCCATCGATATCCGTATTTTCAACGAAAGGCCGGCCTTTGCCCGCGACCTGCGTCGTATAAGACAGATAGCGCACGCTGCCCGACAAAATCCATTTGTCCGTCAGATGCACGCTGTCCTGAAGGAAGAAAGGGTCGTCGTGCAGCGTATCGGTCTGATTGCTGTCGCTGGCCGAGATCGTGCTCGACGGGCTCTCGCGTCCATACACGGGGTGATGTAGCTGAACGTGTATTTCGTCGCCTGACGCAGCAAATCACGTCGATAGATGCGGCGATATTCCGCATCCAGTCTCGCTTGCAGATCGTTTTTAAAGCCCGCCAGATTGAAATGTCCATCGACATAAGCGATGGCGTAGCTATCCGTAAGCTGAAGAAATAATGTTAGGTTAAGAAGAATTATTTTTATTATCTCACAAATCAGCTTACGAACACTTAGCGCCAATTTTCATTGTTGCGTCAGAGCCTTAGCAAACGATGCGGCCGGAAAATTTTGTAAAGAGACGTTTACTCGCGTGTTAAGGAACGTCTGCACAATTCGTTTCGAACGCGTGCGACAAACGTGGATGTAGGCTCGACGGAAACAGTATGCGTGGAGCCCCTCTCCTCACCTCGCACGGCCTGTCGATGCCGAGGTCGGTCACGAAGTCGATATCATCCAGAGGTTCTGACTCGCGGCGAGTCGACGAAGGTCAAGTTCATCATGCTCGCGTGCGCCCGAGCCGTTCTTGGTCGAACTGGGTGCTGCAATTAACGGGGGCATCAACAGCCGATCCCGCCTTGAGCATCAATCCCTTAGCGCTCAAAAGTTCATTGACGACCGCCAGGCTCTGCGCGGCAATACCATGCCATGCGTTTCGAGCCGGCGCCTAAACCGCA
>LELG01000039.1 GCA_001045575.1 Candidatus Burkholderia pumila | reverse complement strand
CGCTTGCGCGTGCGCTTGGTTGACAGGTTCAAGCCGAGATAAAGTTGCGTCATTGCGATGCTTCTAGGTCGTAGCTAATATAATAATATTTATTTCTATGCGACATTACGCGCAGTAGTTACAAAGAGTTTCCTTAATATCCAATAAAAAGCATGACCAGTATTGCATCTTCAACGATGCAATCTGCATTCTCTGGCAAACCGGAACGCTGGCTCCAGATCGACTGGGGGCGAGTGGACCGGAATATCAGAGGGATGCAGGTACGTATCGCCAAGGCAACGAAGGAAGGAGACTGGCGCAGGGTGCAAGCCCTGCAACGGTATCTGACCTGCTCGTTCAGCGGCAAAGCTCTAGCCGTGCGACGAGTGACCGAGAATCAGGGCAAACGCACTCCCCGGCATCGATGGGAGTGTGGTCCACGCCCGCCGCCAAGCGGCACGCCATCGAGGGGTTAGAGAGCCGGGGCTATCGGCCCCTGCCCTTGCGCCGCGTGTTCATTCCTAAAAAAGAATGACAAGCTGCGTCCCCTCGGTATAGCTACGATGAAGGACCGGGCCATGCAAGCGCTGTACTTGCTGGCTCTGCTCCCCGTCGCGAAAACCACCGGGGATCGGAATTCCTACGGTTTTCGGCCCGGACGCTCTACCACGGATGCCATCGTTCAATGCCATGTGTTACTTGGACGATCATTTTCTGCGCAATGGGTGTTCGAAGCCGATATCAGGGGATGTTTCGATCATATCGATCATCAGTGGTTGATCGATAACGTACCGATGGACAAAGGCGTGTTGCGCAAGTGGCTCAAGGCCGGGTCGTAGAAACCGGTCGCCTCCTGCCGACGGAAGAAGATACGCCGCAAGGCGGCATTATCTCCCCGACGCTCGCCAATCTGGCCCTTGACGGGTTGGAAAAGGCGCTGGAGGCCAAGTTTGGCGCGAAGGATTCGAAGAAGGGAAAGCGGCCTCAGGTCAATCTGGTGCGATATGCGGATGATTTCGTGATTACCGGCCGCTCGCAAGAGTTGCTGGCAAATGAAGTCAAACCATTGGTCGAGCGCTTTCTGGCTCACCGTGGTCTGGTGCTTGCACCGGAAAAGACGCGTATTATCCATATTAATTGCGGCTTCGACTTCCTCGGCTGGAACGTACGCAAGTACAACGGCAAGCTGTTAATCAAGCCGTCCAGTGGAAACGTGAAAGCGATAAAGTCCGCAGCATCATTCGCGCCAGCATGGGTGCCAGCAGGTCACCTGATAGGCAGTTGAACCCGATCATCCGTGATTGGGGGTCAACTATCGCCGTTCTCAGGTAGCCAGCAAGCCATTCGCGCGAGCCGACGCCATGATAGCGTAGCTTGTGGCGATGGGCGAGAAGGCGACCTTCGAAGAAGGGGGCGAGATGGGTGAAGGAGAAATACTTTCACCAGATCGGCACCCGGCATTGGACGTTCGCCGCCTTACGCTCCTTGGAAGCGTTCGACGCTACAGGGAATCGCAGCACGTGTCGTTGGTCTACGCCAGCGATACGAAAATCCGGTGTCATGTGAAAGTGAAGGCGGATGCAAATCCGTTCAACCCCGCTGACGAGTACTTCGAGGAACGCCGTACCGCAATGATGCTGGACTCCGTCTCGCATCGTCAGCAGTTGGTTTGGTGTCTCTCATTTTGCAGCAAATGGGACGTTGTGCTCTCTGCAACGAACCCGTTCACCCGGGAAACCGGCTGGCACGACCACCAATCGTGTATCGCGTAATGGGGGGAAGTGATGCGCTGTCGAACCGAATTTTGCTGCATCCCGTGTGTCACCGTCAGGTGCATAGCCTGAAACTCTTGGTAACGAAGCCGGCCCCGACAAGGGTTTGTAAAGGCTTGAAATGTATGCGGGGGCAACTCGCACGTACAGTTCTTAGGGGGGGGAGCCCGGTCCAGTAATGGATCGGGCTTACCCTACTCGTTCGGAGGCTGAAAAGACAATGGGTGCCGGATTTGACTCTGGCGCCCGTTTTTTATCCGATGGGGATGTTTACTTTCCCGGCGCCCGCGCCGCGATCTTCGGCGTGCCGACGACCACATCGCCGCATTGCGCGCGATGCCGGAGCGCGTGATCCATCAGCACCAGCGCGAGCAGCGCTTCCGCGATCGGCGTTGCGCGGATTCCCAAGCACGGATCGTGTCGCCCGAAAATTTCGACGGTTGCGGGCGCGCCGTCCTTGTGGATAGACTGACGCGACGTGCGGATGCTCGACGTCGGCTTGATCGCGATCGATACCGTGATTTCCTGCCCGCTCGAAATGCCGCCCAGAATGCCGCCCGCGTTGTTCGTGGCGAAGCCTTCCGGCGTCATCTCGTCGCCGTGCTGCGAACCGCGTTGCGCAACGCTCGCAAAACCCGCGCCGATCTCGACGGCCTTCACGGCGTTCAGCCCCATCATCGCGTGGGCAATGTCGGCATCGAGACGGTCATAAAGCGGTTCGCCTAGACCAACCGGCACGCCCGTCGCCACCACTTCGATACGCGCGCCGACCGAATCGCCATCCTTGCGGAAGCCGTCCATATATTCTTCGAGCCGCGGCACGATCTCCTCGTTCGGCGAGAAGAACGGATTATCCGGCACATACTTCCAGTCGACGAACGGAATCTCGATCTCGCCCAGCGCGCTTATGCAGCCGCGCGTCTCCAGCCCGAAATTCTCGCGCAGCCACGTCTTCGCCACCGCGCCCGCCGCCACCGTCGGCGCGGTCATGCGCGCGGACGAACGGCCGCCGCCACGATAATCGCGCACGCCGTACTTTTGCCAGTAGGTGTAATCCGCGTGACCGGGACGGAACGTTTGCGCGATGTTGCCGTAGTCCTTGCTGCGCTGATCCGTATTGCGGATGAGCAGCGCGATGGGCGTGCCCGTCGTCACGCCTTCGAACATGCCGGAGAGAATCTCGACCTGATCCGCTTCCTGCCGCTGTGTCACATGACGCGACGTGCCGGGACGGCGGCGATCCAATTCGATCTGGATATCGGCTTCCGTGAGCGCCATGCCCGGAGGGCAGCCGTCGATCACGCAACCGATCGCGGGACCGTGCGACTCGCCGAAATTCGTGACGGTGAAAAGTGTGCCAAGGGTGTTGCCGGACATGAGCGTCGACCTGAAAAAAGTGTCGGGAAAATTGCTATTATGCCAGGCCCCATCTATCGCCGCCGACACGACTTCCTGCAGATGCTGCGGCGTCGCGTCTTCCGGCACGATCGGCTCACCGACGGCGAGCGTCAGACGCGTCATCGCGCCGCGATGAATCGGGCGCGGCCACTGCGCATCTTCGTGGCGCGAAAGCACGCTGCCCCATAGGCCGCGCAGTGCCATCGGCACGACGGGCGCAGGATGGCGCTTCAGAATTTCCGTGATGCCATGCCGAAACGGATTCATCTCGCCATCGCGCTTGAGCTTGCCTTCGGGAAAGATGCAAACGAGATCGCCTTCGGCCAACGCCTTCGCGCATTCCTTATAAGCGCGTTCGAGGCATCTGAGCATTTTTCATGCGCGGGCGCAATCGGAATGGCTTTCACGCGACGGAACAGGCGGCCGATCAGCGGCGTGCGGAAAATGCAGTGATCCATCACGAAGCGAATCGGGCGCGGACTTTCGCGACCATGATGACGACGGCATCGACGAAACTCACGTGATTGCACACGAGCACCGCCGCGCCATGTGCGGGAATGCATTTGGCATCGACGAAGACGGATCGATAGAACGTATGCACGAGCAGCCACGCGGAAAAGCGTGGCAAAAACTCCGGCACGAGCGAATAGATATACACGGCCACGACGACATTGAGCAGCGCCGTCGCAAGAAGGAGCCCGGGAATGCCGACGCCCATGGTCGTGAGCGCGAGCGCCATCAGCGACGACACGATCATGAAAAACGAGTTCAGGATATTGTTCGCCGCGATGATCCGCGCTCGATGCGTGGGCTGACTGCGCGCCTGAATCAGCGCATAGAGCGGCACGCTGTAGAAGCCGCCGAACATCGCCAGCAGAAACGTCAATGAGAATGCACCAGTGCCGCCACGTCATCAAAAATTCGCCGACGCTCAGCAAATGCCCAGCAGGCGCAATGCGATGACTCGCAAAGAACAGATCGATCCCAACGGCATGAGCCCGATCTCGACGCACTTCTTCGACAAAAGCGCTCGCACAACAGCGATCCCGTGCCTATGCTGATGGAAAACGTCGCAAGCAGAATGGTCACGCCGTTAGGATTAGCGGAGAGCACATCCTTCGCAAAGTTGAAAAACGACGTGAGAAACGTCGCGCCGACGAACCACAGCCATGAAATCCCGAGCAGGCTCAGAAACACGGTACGATCCTGCTTCGCCAGCCTGAGATTGCGCCATGTCTCCGAAAACGGATTCCAGTTGATGGGCAATCCGGCTGCGACGCACCCGACTTCGGAATGAAACCCGAGGCCACGCGCCCATCAGCGCGAACGCGAGGCACGCAATGGCGAGCAGCATCGTGCCGAAATCGGACGCGCCCGCCGCCGCACCGCCAATGATCGTGCCGATGAGAATCGCCACGAACGCCCCCATCTCGACCAGCCCGTTGCGCCCCTGACCAATTCATGCGAATTCAGATGCTGCGGCAGATACGCGTATTTCACCGGCCCGAAGAGACGGTCGAATGCACGCCCATGAGGAACGTGCAGAGATAGAGCAGCGTCGCGTTATGCAGCAGAAATCACGCGCTGCCCGACCAGCATGACGGCGATCTCGAACATCTTCACGAGCCGCGCGAGCAGGGCCTTGTCGTACTTGTCGGCAATCTGCCCGGAAGTAGCCGAAAAACAGCACGATGAAGATCGCGTAAATCGGAAACGCCACCGTCTTCGGATCGACGCCGGAAAACCGCGCGGCCTGGAACGTCACGAGCGACGTGAAGCCGACCTTGAATACATTGTCGCTCATCGCGCCGAGGAACTGCGTCCCCAGAAGAACGGCGCGAAACGGCGTTCGCCGAGCAGCCTGAACTGGCCTTCGCCTTCAGCCTGCGCGCGTCGAGCGGCGCACGACGATTGGTCACTTATGTTTTTTTTCGTTTTGTTGATGGTCATGCCCGGCTTCATGCGCCGCGAGGACGCATGTTAAACGACACGCAACGCAAAGACGACTTGGCATCCGGAACAATTCTTAGATGTGAAAAACGCCCCATTGCGGGGCATTTTCTCTTATATCGTTACCAGATGGCAATCGAATCTCAGCGCGTTTCCTGATGCGGCTCCTGCCCCGGCCAGTCGCGGATATACGCCTTCAGCATGCGGTTCTCGAAACCCTGCTCTTCCACGACCGCCTTCGCCACGTCGTAAAAGGAAATGACGCCCATGAGTTCGCGCTTTTCCATGACCGGCAGATACCGCACGTGATGCTCCAACATCATGCGGCGGATTTCGTTCACGTCCGTTTCCGGCGTGCAGGTGACCGGGTGGTCGTCCATGATCTTGCGGATGGTCGTGGTGCTGCCGGTGCCGCCGTTGTCGCGCAATGTGACGATGATCTCGCGGAAGGTCAGCATGCCGACCAGATCGCCATATTCCATGACGACGAGCGAACCGATATCGTGCGCGGCCATGGTGTCGATAGCGGCCGCGAGCGGCGTATCGGGCGTGACGGTGAACAACGCGTTGCCCTTCACTTTGAGAATGTCGCTGACTCGCATGTCTGTCTCCTCGCGGAATGCCTGTTCAAATGCCGAAACGGATTGAAACCACGTTTCGATGCTATCGGAAAGACTCGCAAAAGGAAAGCCACGTGCGCCGCTTTGGCCCGTGGATCAAGGCTTTCCCCGGGTTTTCGTCAATTGCGCGCGCCCGCATTCGCCCTAGGTTTGAGCGCGCATGACCGATGTCATGATGATTCACCCTTTCCTCGCCCGACGCGCCACGATGCCAGCCAACCGTTTTGACACGCTCGCGCGCTGCACGCGGGCGCCGCGCCCGATCCCGTGACCGGCGCACGTGCCACGCCCATTTATCAGACCACGTCGTTCACCTTCCGCGACACGGACCACGCCGCCGCGCTCATTCAACAGGAGCGTTCGGGGCACGTGTACTCGCGCATCTCGAATCGGACCACCGCCGTCTTCGAAGAACGCGTCGCGGCGCTGGAAGGCGACGCGGGCGCGATCGGCACGGCGAGCGGACAGGCCACGCTGATGGGCGCGGGATCGCACATCGTGGCGTCGGGTGCGCTGTATGGCGAGTCGCACAACCTGCTGCTGCATTACACGCTGAAGAGCTTTGGCATCGAGACGACCTTCGTGCCGCCGCACGATCTCGATGCGTGGTGCGCAGCGGTGCGGCCCAATACGCGCCTGTTCTTCGGCGAGACATTGGGCAATCTGGGCCTCGACGTGCTGGATATCGCGGGCGGCGCGGCATCGCGCACGGACACGGCGCGCCGCTGCTGGTCGATTCCACGTTCACCACGCCCTATCTGCTGGGGCCTTTCGAGCACGGCGCGGACCTGGTCTTCACTCCGCGACGAAGTTTCTCGGCGGCCACAGCACGACCATCGGCGGCGTGCTGGTCGATGGCGATGCCTTCGACTTCTCCGCGAGCGACCGCTTCCCCGAATTCACCGAGCCTTACGACGGCTTTCACGGCATGGTCTTCGCCAAGGAAAGCACGGTCGCGCCGTTCCTCCTGCGCGCGCGACACAAAGGACTGCGCGATTTCGGCGCGTGCCTGCATCCGCAGGCCGCGTGGCAGTTGCTTCAGGGCATCGAAACATTGCCCTTGCGCATGGATCGGCACGTCGCCAACACCCGCAAGTCATCGATTTTCTGCTGAGTTCGCCTGCGGTCAAAGGCGTGGCTTATCCCGAACTGCCGACGCATCGAGATCACGCGCTGGCGCAGCGTCTTTTGCCGCGCGGCGCGGGCGCGGTACTCAGCTTCGATGTGCGCGGCGGCGCGGCGCTGCTTCATCGAGACGCTTACGCTGTTTTCGCATCTCGCCAATGTCGGCGATGCGCGCTCGCTCTCATCCATCCCGCCTCGACTACGCACTTCCGCGGACGCCGCCGGCGCGCTACCCAAAACGCGCCATCGGCCTCGCGCTGCTGACAACCGCCGCGCCGATGCTCGTCTCCGACACCCTGCTCGATGCCGCGCGCGAAACCGAGCCGAAAGTCATCGACATGGTGAACCAGTGGTCGCATTCGACGATTGCCGCGAAGCCGTCCGAGCCCACGCCGGGATTCTGGCTGCACGGCATGAATCAGCGTTTGAGAACGCGTCGGCGCGTTGGGCGAGCCACAACTCTTTCACACGGATTTCAGCGCCTGCAACGCTTACACGGACTCGCTCGAACGCGCCGCCGCCGTGACATGCGACGTATGCGTGATTACCGGAAAGCGTGACGTGATGATGCCGCCGCGCACGCGCGCTCGCTAGTGAAGACGTTCAGGTCAGCCGGGCAGTACGAACTGGATGCAGGCCACGCGCTCATGTCCGAAACAACCGGACGCAGTCCTCGACACGCTGTTCGCGTTCGCGCTGAAATGCGCCGCCGCTTGGGCGTCCCCGGCCGCTGTCGCAGAATGAAAATTGTTGATAAAATAAATATTTACCGGAGACTGTCATGGCTCACACCACGTGTGGAGAACACTTTGCGAACTTCGCCTAGTTCTCTCCGTTCTATCTGAACGAGCATCCCAACAACGCGTCGTGGCCGGCGGCTGCACTTCGTGGGTTCGCTCGGCCTGATCGGCTGCATTGCGATGGCCATTGCCACCGGCGACTGGCTCTGGCTTCCGGCGGCGTCATTTGCGGCTACGGCTTCGCGTGGATCGGCCATTTCTTCTTCGAGAAGAACCAACCCGCGACGTTTCGCCATCCGCTCTACAGCCTGATTGGGCCAACTGGGTGATGTTCAAGGACATCTGCATCGGCAGATATCGCTTTGAAACCGCGCATCATGTCGATGCCGGTTGCTGCGGCATTGGCGCATGCGGCGCTTCACGCGCCGCGCATTCGTCAGCGCCGAAATCCGCGCCGCGATCAGCGAACCCAGCGTGAGTTCGAGCTTGTCGTTCTCCAACGCATCCATCAGCGCGGTGCGATCGACCTGCGTCACATCCAGCCGCAACTGATAATCCAGCTCTTCACGATTGATCACGAACTGATAGAACAACTGCGTGAGCGTAATCTGATTCGGATTGGCGATCAGTACATAACGCGGCGTGCGCGTATCCTCCAGGCGGCCAATCCAGCCGAGCGCATCGAGCCGCTGAATGAGGCGCGTCGAGGTATCGAGATCGCAGCGCGCCATCTTCGACAAATCCAGCGCCGTATAACCCGGCTTGCCCTCTTCGCGCGACTCGACCAGCCGCGCCAGAATTTCCAGCGCATCGAGCAGATCGCTTCCCGCAAACTCCCGCCGATGAAACTGCCCGATGCGAATGGCCGGCAGCGCGGACGTGACCATCGCGCCGCCCAGCGCGATGATCCAGCAGAGATACACCCAGAGCAGAAACACGGGCATCGCGGCAAACGCGCCGTAGACCGCCGTGTACGTCGGAATGCGGCGGATATAGAAGCCGAAGCCCCGTTTGCAGAGTTCGAACGCGATCGCCGCGATCAGGCCGCCGACAACGGCATCGCGCCATTCAACCTTGCAGTTCGGCATGTAGACGTAAATCATCGTGAAGCCGAATGCGGTGATGGGCAGCGACAAGCCGGCCAATAGCCATTCGGCCATCGGCGGCAACAGGTTGTGCGAGCCCGCGAACGCGACCGAATGCGCGAACAGATAGGACGAGATCGACAGGCTGCAGCCGAAGAGCATCGGCCCGAGCGTGATGATCGCCCAGTAGATCAGCACGCGCTGAGCGATGGGACGCGCTTTCTTCACGCGCCAGATGACGTTGAACGCGGACTCGACGGTCATCATCGTCATCACGGCGGTGACGAACAGAATGACCATGCCCGCCGTGGTCAGTCCTTTCGCCTTCGATGCGAACTGGTTGAGGTATTTGAAAATCTGGTCGTTGATCTGCGGCGGCATCAGATGCACCGCGAGAAAATCCTGCAACGATGCCTGAAACGAACTGAAGATCGGAAACGCCGTGAACAGCGCGAACGCAACCGTCACGAGCGGCACGACTGACAACACGCTCGTAAACGTGAGACTGCCCGCCACTTGCGCGACGCGGTCCTCGCCAAAGCGTCGGCCGACGAAGCCGGCTAACCGCCGGACAGTCGCAAGATCGATTGAAAGATGCTGCAAGGCGTTCTCCTGACGGCGCCACGAATGGAACCCGAAACCTTATAGCCGTTCACTTCAAGAGCCTTATGAACGACATCCTCGTGCTTTACTACAGCTGCCACGGCGCGACGCGCGAACTGGCGATCGCCATCGCTCAGGGTGTCGACAGCGTGCCCGGCATGCAGGCACGCGTGCGCACCGTGCCGCCCGTGTCCACCGTTTGCGAAACCACGCAGCCCGACATTCCCGCCGACGGCCCGCCCTACTGCGAACTGCGCGACCTCGAAGAATGCACAGGCCTGGCGCTCGGCTCGCCGACACGCTTCGGCAACATGGCGGCATCGCTCAAATACTTTCTCGACGGCACCATGCCGCAGTGGCTTTCCGGCGCATTGTCCGGCAAACCCGCGTGCGTGTTCACGTCGACGGGCAGCCTGCACGGCGGCCAGGAAAGCACTCTGCTTTCAATGATGCTGCCGCTCCTGCACCACGGCATGATGATCGTTGGCATTCCCTACACCGAGTCGCGCCTGACGACGACGCAAACCGGCGGCACGCCTTACGGTGCCTCGCATCACGCGCGCCACGGCGACGAAGCCACGCGTTCCGGGATCAGCGCGGATGAGAAATCGCTAGCCATCGCGCTGGGCGCACGGCTTGCTAGCACTGCGCAGAATCTCGTGCGCGGCGCTCAATCAAACTGACCTTCACGCTTAGCACGATGCGAACCTACGCACGCAGCGCCCTGGCCAGCCTGCTTGCGATGCTCGTGCTCGCGCTCAAGGCGCTGCCGCTCGCCTGCTTTCTGTCGGGCGTCGCAAGGAAGAACGTCTACACGATGCAATGGGCATCCATGCTCGTGCTGCTCTACTTCGCCGAAGGCGTCGTGCGCGGCATGATGGACAGCGCCCTATCCGCGCTTCTCGCCTGGCTGGAAGCGCTGCTCGCGCTCGCGTTCTTCGTCTGCGCACTCGCCTACGTCGCGCCTTTCAAGCGTGCTTCACGCCTGAACGCACGTGCGAAAAAACCTGACGCATTCGCTTTTCTCACGCTTTTTGCAAGAAGCCTTGATGCTTTGTAGCACGATTCAATGCTCACCGCGCATGCCTGAGCCATTCGGCCAGAGTTCGCTTCGAGCCTTGCTGCACGAGATACTGTCGACAATGCCCCGCTCAACCTCAGCCCATGACCGACACTCAAACCGCCCGCTTCATCGCCGCTTGCCGGGAAACCATCGGCGCATCGCACGTTCTGACCGATGACCACGATACCGAGCCCTACCTCGTCGATCGGCGCAAGCGCTACAAGGGCAGCGCTTGCGCCGTACTCCTGCCCGCCGATACGAATCAGATCGCCGCGCTCGTGCGTCTTGCGCGTGAGCATCGTGTCGCCATCGTGCCGCAGGGCGGCAATACCGGCCTCGCCGGCGGTGCCACGCCCGATGCGAGCGGCGCGCAGGCCGTCATCAGCCTGAAGCGCTTGAACAAGATTCGCGGCATCGATCCGCACAACAACACGATCACGGCCGAAGCCGGCGTCATTCTCGCCGAAATCCAGGCGCGCGCCGCAAGCGTTCAGCGTCTGTTTCCGCTGAGTCTCGCCGCCGAAGGCAGTTGCACGATCGGCGGCAATCTCTCGACCAACGCGGGCGGTACCGGCGTGCTGCGCTATGGCAATACGCGCGAGCTGTGCCTTGGCCTCGAAGTCGTCACGCCGCAGGGCGAAATCTGGGACGGCCTGCGCGGACTGCGCAAGGACAACACCGGCTACGATCTGCACGATCTTTACATTGGCGCGGAAGGCACGCTCGGCATCATCACCGCGGCCGTCATGAAACTGCATCCCGCGCCGGTGGCGAAAGTCACCGCGCTCGCCGGACTCGCCTCGCCGCACGCCACGCTCGATTTCCTGTCGATGGCGCAGCACCACGCCAGCGCGCTGCTGACCGGCTTCGAACTCATGTCCGACTTCTCGATGCGCCTCGTCGGCCGTCATTTCCCGCAGCTTCGTTATCCGTTCGGCGAGCCGCACGCGCAAACCGTGCTGCTCGAGCTGTCCGATGCCGAAAGCGAGGAACACGCCCGCGCGCTCTTCGAACGACTGATGGAACAGACGATTGAACAAGGCGTGGTGGAAGACGCGGTCGTCGCGGAAAACCTCGCGCAATCGAAGGCGTTCTGGGATTTGCGCGAGCATATCCCGCTCGCGCAGGCCGAGGAAGGCCTGAACATCAAACATGACATTGCCGTGCCGATTTCGAGCATCGGCCGGTTCATCGACGAAACGGATGCGATCGTCGCGCAGGCCGCGCCCGGCGCCCGCATGGTGACGTTCGGTCATCTCGGCGACGGCAATCTGCACTACAATGTGCAGGCGCCCGAAGGCATCGATCAGAAGCAGTTTCTGAAGGAGTTCCAGACTTCGATCAACACGCTCGTGTACGAGCAGGTGCACAGGCATCGCGGCAGCATTAGCGCGGAGCACGGGCTCGGGCAAATGAAGGTCGACGAAGCTATGCACTACAAATCGCCCGTCGAAATCCGCCTGATGCAAACCCTAAAGGCCGCGCTCGATCCAGACAATCTGATGAACCCCGGCAAGGTAGTGCGCTGGAAGGAGAACGCCGCATGAAGATTCGCGTGCTGTCGGACCTGCATCTGGAATGCGACGAACCGCCTCGCCATTTCCTATGCCGAGGCGGATCTCGTCGTGCTCGCGGGCGACATCCACAATCACGCCGAAGGCCCGCGCTGGGCCGCCGAGAATTTCGATTCGGATGTGCCCATGGTCTACGTGCCCGGCAACCACGAGTACTACGACGCCGAATTCGGCGCGATGGAAACCGCGATGAAAGACGCATCGCGGAGCGTGAACAACGTGCACTATCTGAACAACGCGTCGCTCGTGGATCGCCACGAGCCGGTGGCGTGTGCTCGGCACGACGCTGTGGACAGACTTCGCCATGTTCGGATCGACCGATGCGGAACTCGACGCCGCAAAAGCCGCGTGCGAGAAAGTCATGCTCGACTAAAAAGGCCTGATCCAGCTTTCATGGCCCGAGCCGGACGGCGAGACGCGCGCCTTCACGCCCGACGATTCCCTTGCGCTGCACGTGCAGGCGCGCGTCTGGCTGGAGAACGAACTGGCGAAGCCGTTCGCGGCTCAGACGATCGTCGTCACGCATTATGCGCCGCTGCGCGAGAGTCTTGCGCAGCGCTATGCGAACGACATCGTATCGGCGGGTTTCGTCAATCATCTGCCGATGCTCGCGCGTGAACCCGTCGCGCTGTGAATTCACGGACACACGCATACATGGCGCGCGCGTGGTCTGCAATCCGCGCGGCTAC
Source organism: Candidatus Burkholderia pumila (assembly GCA_001045575.1). GTDB lineage: Bacteria > Pseudomonadota > Gammaproteobacteria > Burkholderiales > Burkholderiaceae > Caballeronia > Caballeronia pumila. The sequence continues at coordinate 5,237 of LELG01000039.1, read as the reverse complement.
TTCGAACAAGCGCAAGAGTCAGTGGGAAAACACGGAATTCGCGTGGGACAAGGTCGTGGAGATCTGAAAAACGATAAATCAGCCAGTACCGACTGCCGACGCATTACGCGCAGCGCCTGCATCTGAACAATCCGTTCGTACTCGTGGATGCCGCCGACCGACCGTCCCGGCTACAACCTGTCGCCCGGTACGCATCCGCTGGCCGTTTATTCCGATGAAAACCATCCGCGCCGTCCACTGGGGCTATTGCCTGCCGTGGGCGCTGCAAAAAAAAGCTGCCGCAGATGGTCAATGCGCGCGTGGAGACTGCATCGACGAGTGCGTATTTCAAGAATCTGTGGAAGAAGGCGCGCATTCTCATCCCCGCCGATGGCTGGTTTAAATGGCACGCGGGCCGCGTCCGGAGCTTACGGGCGGTGTGGCTTCGAAGATGTACAAGCCGCCCCTACTACATTCAGCGCGCCGACGGCGAACCCATGTTCCTCGCCGCCCTCACCAGCATCCTGACCGAAGCCGATGCCGCCGCGCCCGGCGCGGGCTTCGTCATCGTCACCGCAGCGGCGGACGAAGGCCTGCTCGATGTCCACGACCGCCGCCCGCTCGTGGTTCTCGCCAGCGAACGGGCACCGCTGGCTGGACGCCGAAGCATCAGCCGAATGATATCGACAAGCTCGTGAAAAGCGATGACGTGCCGACGTCGCAGTTCGTGTGGGCATCGCGTGACGACGGACATCAACCGCACGACCAACGACGAACCGCGTCTGATCGAGCCGCTGGAATCGCTAATTTAACGGTGGCGGTTCCGATCCTCTTCGATGCGGATCGGCACGAGGCGCGCCTTGGCGTCGTGCTCGTTACGCTCACGCATCGCATTGAACATGTCGCGCGATGCTGGAACGGCGATCAGAACGAGCAACGCGGCGAGAGAGTGGCGTGGCCATGAGTTATCCCGGTAGAAATGCAGTGAACATGTCCAAACAATAACAAGTTACTACAGTCAACTCGGGAGTAAGCAAGTGTTGCGCCGCACTTTATTTCGTAACAGACGTGTGGGAACGTGCGGGCGGCCGCATTGGCCACGTTATGCGACGGATAGAACGCGTAGACGTCGATGGTTGCTGCATCGTGTATTGCGGCAGCACGCGCACCAGGTTACCCGCGCGCAAGGCGGGCAAAGCGGACGACATGGGCAGGATGCCGATACCCATGCCTTCACGAATGGCGACGACCATCGCATCCGCAACATTCACCGTGAACGCCGACGGCCTGAGGCTCACGGTTTCCTGCCCGTTCGGGCCGTCGAACACCCCAGCGGTCGAGCACGAAGGAAGGTGTCATCAGATGCAGGCACGTGTGGCGCACCAGATCCAACAGCACATGCGGCGCCCCATTCTTTTCGATGTAAGCCAGCGCGCGCACACGATACTGAAAAATCGACCCGAGCCGCGCCGACACGAGACCCGAATCCGGCAAATCGTTCGCCAGCACGATCGACACGTCATAGCCTTCGTCCAGCAAATTCGGCACGCGCTGCGCCAGTGTCAGATCGACCTGCACGGATGAATGCTTCTGCTGATACTGCGAGATCATCGGCACGACGTAATGCTGGCCGAAGCTCGTCATCGATTATTGCACCTTGAGCTTGCCGGACGGGCGCGCGTGGGCATCGCTCGCTTCGGCTGCGGCCTGATCGACGTACACCAGAATCTGCTCGCAGTGCTGCAGATAACGCTCGCCCCGCTTCCGTCAGCGCGATGCGCCGCGTCGTGCAATTCAACAGACGCGTGCGCAGATGCGCCTCCAGGTCCGATAGCGCGCGACGCATACGCCATCGCCGTGTTGAGATGCTGTGCGGCGGCGGTTAAGCTGCCGGCATCGACCACGCGTACGAAAACGCGCGGCTCGTGAATTCGGAACTGCTGCCGCGTATCGACGGGGAAATGGCTGTCACGCGCAAGCATTGGCCCGAGAACGATTTCCACGGGCTGGGTTACTATGGTGACACGACCACCTAGAACGACACGGCGGGCCTCAAACTCTCGTACAGTCTCAACCTCTTCGGCCGCGACGAAAACGCCGCCGAACGCGCGCTCGACGTCGCCCATGTCCACGCCGCGCAGCTTTCGCTGGAAACGAACGTGGTGCGTGCGTATATCGGCTTTTCTCAGGCGTTCGCGCTGCTGGATATCGCGCAGCAAACGCTGGAGCAACAGCAGCAACGCGTGGCGGACCTCGCGCGCCGTACGTCTGAAAAGGCGGCATAGGCACACAGCTCGAACTGAGTCAGGCGGAAACGTCGTTGCCCGAATACGAGCGTCAGGTCGATATCCACAAGGAAGAAATCGCCCTCGCCCGCAATCAGCTGGCCGCGTTCGCGAGCGATGGCCCCGGGCGCGGACGAAACGCTCACGCGCCCGGCCTTGCTTCTTGCCACGCCGCTGCCCTTGTCTTCGTCGGTGCCTGCGGAACTCGTCGGCCATCGTCCTGATGTAGTCGCTGTACGATGGATGGTCGCGGGTCAGGCGTGCGGCATCGATGTGGCGAAGGCGGGTTTCTATCCGAACATCAATCTCGCGGCGTCGCTGACGCAGACGTATCGCGGGCGGCGCGCTGTTCAGCTTCCTGACGAGCAAGGCGACGGCTACACGTTCGGCCCCGCCATTTCGCTGCCGATCTTCCTTCGAAGGCGGCGCATTGCGTGCGCAGCTGGGCGCGGCATCGGCGTAATACGATCAGGCGGTCAATCACTACAACGGAACGATCGTCGCCGCGCTCAAGGACATCGCCGATCAGGTTGTGCGCGTGCATTCGCTCGATACGCAACTCGCTGCTTCGGGCCGGTCGGTCGCCGCCGCGCGCAAGAACTACGATCTCGCCAACATGGGCTACAAGCGTGACCTCACCGATTATCTGAACGTACTCGCCGCGCAGACGCAGCTTCTGCGTGCTCAGGATGGCGGAGCATGCGTGCGCGCTCAAGGGCTCGCGTCGTACGCGACGCTGACGGCGGCGCTGGGCGGCGGCATCGATGATCCGTCGAACGGGCCTTCGTCGACGAAGCTCGCGCCCGCCGAGCACATCGGGGGTCGTTTGCCAAAAACGCGGAGAAGTAAATGTCAACAGCTGCCATTGAACACACATCGTTCGGACAAGCGTTGAGAGACTGAGCGCACACGGATGGCCTCGCGTAGATCTTCGTGTTCAAGGCGGTGCTCGCACTGTGGATCGCCATGCGCCTCGACATGCAGCAGCCGCGCACCCCATGACCACCGTTTTCGTCGTGATGCAGGCGCAAAGCGGCATGGTGCTCGCCAAGAGCTTCTACCGTTTCTGCGGCACGATGGGTCGGTCTCATCGTGATGCTCATGCTCATCAGCCTGTTTTCGCAACAGTCGGTGTTGTTTCTCTCGGCGACAGCGCTGTGGGTCGGCATCGCACGGCGGGCGCGGCGCACAATCGCAATTTTCGTTCGTACGGCTTCGTGCTGATGTCGGTCGCGCTCGTGCCCGCGCTGATGTTCGGCGCGTTTCTCAGCACGCGGCGCGCTGACGGGCGTCAGCATGGATTATTGCATCTTCTTTCTGCTTTCTGGCAGGACCGGACAATCTCGTGCATATGATCCGACCGACTTCATGAACGATGCCATCGCGCTCGTTTTGTCGATGAGCGTCGCCGCGATTGCCTTTGCCGTGCTGCTGCCGACCGATGCGCCGTGGTGGCTGCTGACCGATCTACGGCGCAAAGTGCTGCATGCGCGTCACGGATGTCTCAAGAGCCTGACGACGCACTTCGAAAGCCGCACGCGCGATTTGCTCGCGCAGATCAACGCGCTCGTCTCCGACAAGCCCGCACTGCAACGCGAGGCGATGCAATGGCTGTTCGCGGTGCTCGAATTCGGCAATGCGGTGATCGATCTGCACCGCGATCTGGCGGAACTGCCGTTGCCATGCAGAGGTTCCGTCGGGCAAACGCTCGATGCCGTCGCAAAGCTGTTCGATCGCACGAAGGCCGCACGTTTTGCTGCCACGCTCGCCTGCACCGGGAAAGCGATTGCCGACGTACAGGCACTGCTTCTGAACAATGCGCCGCGCGAAGAACACCACCGCTTGCAGCGCATTGCCAGCTATCTGCATTTCATTTCATCTGCACGGCGCTGCTCGATCCGGATCCTTGCAAACCGAAGGAGTCACTCATGCCGCGTGATACCGCGATCCTCGAAGCCTATGTGCCGACCATTCTGCTGCTTTTCATCGCTGGCGCGATGCTCACGCGGATTATCTACCGTGCCCTTGCGATGACGGACCTTTACCGCCTCGTGTGGCATCCCGCGTTGTTTCGCGCGAGTCTGCTCGTGTGCGTGTGCTGTTTCATCGGCCTTTCTGTTTATCGCTGAAAACAAACGTAAAAGAGTCGCATCATGTTGATTCGAAAAGTCATCGGCTTCGTTTTGACGATAGCCATTTTCGCGGTGGCGCTGATCGTCGGCCGCGTGCGCGCAGATGTCGTCAATGTCGCGCCGGACGTATCGGGCGCGGTCGTGCAGATGCCCGTGCACGACAACCAGTTCGTGCAGAAAGGCGAACTGCTGATGGAAATCAATCCATCGCACTATCAGATCGCTGTGGGGCAAGCGGAAGCGAACGTCACCGCGCGCGCCGCCGAACTGCGCATGCGCCGAGCGGATGCCGCGAAGCTCAATCTCGAACGCACGAAAGTATTTTCGCTGGTCGATGGCTATGTGACGAACCTGAATGTGTTCCGCGGCGATTACGCGACGGCGGGCACGGCGAAGCTCGCCATCGTCGATAGTCATTCGTTCTAGGTGTATGGTTACTTCAAGGAAACGAAGCTGCCGCACGTGCGAATCGGCGATAAAGCGCAGATTCGGCTGATGAGCGGCGGCGAGATGAAGAGCCACGTGGAGAGCATCTCGCGCGGGATTTACGACCGGGACAATCCGCAGCCATGAATTGCTGGCCGACGTGAATCCGACGTTCAACTGGGTGCGGCTGAAGATCGATGACGTGCCGGACGGGATGCTGCTGTCGGGGAAACGACGGCGACGGTGGTTCAGCCGTCGATGTGATCATGCGAAAATCCTCGCCCTAAAGGCCTGGGTTTTACCCACAAGTTACGGACCTGAATTAAAGATGCGGAACATGTAGGTGATTTCGTGCAAGACGAGGAAGCCTCGCCAGATGACCGTGGCGCCGGGTGGTGGATCATGAAGGCAATTC
>LELG01000388.1 GCA_001045575.1 Candidatus Burkholderia pumila | reverse complement strand
ATTGTTGCGCCTCAAGGACTTGCCCGGGTTGAGTTCGGTCGCTGACGCGCCGTACCCGCGGAGTGAGTATCGAGCAGGTGGTGGACGATCTTCGCCGCTACCTCACGGGCTGGCGGGGCTACTTTGGCTTCTGTGAGACGCCCAGCACGCTACAGCGGCTGGATGAGTGGTGGGTCCGACGCCGTGTTCGCTGCGTCTTCTGGAAACAGTGGAACAACAGCCCCAACCGCTTCCGAGATCTGACGGTTCGCGGGGTCGATCGGGAGCTAGGCCGCCCAGACAGTCGGCTCCCCGCACGATGGATGCATGGCGCCTGAGCAACAGTCCCGCCCTGCAACGCGCACTCACCAATCGCTATCTCGGCTCCCTTGGTCTTCCATCGTTGCGTCGATAGCCGGACAACCGATCCGAATCACCTTGAAATACTCCGCGATTCCAAAGTGCCCGAGCAATTCTACCGCGAACCGATGCGGCTTGTTCGTCACGCACGCCAGCGGAATACCAAGTTCGCGCATGGCGCGAGCCCTTCCCTTACTTCAGGAAAAAGCGTCGAATGCTTGCCGTTGATCTTCGCGTATTGCTCTGATAGATAGCGAGCGCGTCGTCGAATTGAGCGACGGCCTGCGTGTGCGGCAGCTGCATCGCGAGCACGCTGCGAATGAGATTCTCCGAACCCTTGCCGATGTAACCCGTCACTTCATCACGCGTGACGTGCTATTCGACGTTGATGCGCGCGAGCATGCCGTTGAGCGCGGCGACGAAGTCATCCGCGGTATGACCATCGTGCCATCGAGATCGATGATGGCTGCGCGTTCAGCCGGTTCACGAAAAGGGGCCTGCGCCGCCGCGATATCGCTCATTTCTGCGCTCCCGATTTCGCCAGCTCGCAGCGCATCTTGTCGATGATGTGCTTGTAGTCCGGATGACCGAAGATGGCCGATCCCGCGACGAACGTATCCGCACCCGCCGCCGCGATTTCGCCGATGTTGCCGACCTTCACGCCGCCGTCCACTTCGAGATGAATCTTGCGGTCCGTGCGCTCATAGTACATGTCGATGCGCTTGCGCGCTTCGCGCAGCTTGTTGAGCGCTTCGGGAATGAACGACTGTCCGCCGAAACCCGGATTCACCGACATGAGGAGCACGAGATCGACCTTGTCCATCACGTGATCGAGCCAGTTGAGCGAGGTCGCCGGATTGAACACGAGGCCGGCCTTGCAGCCATGATCGCGGATCAGCGACAGCGTGCGGTCCACATGCACCGAACCTTCCGGATGGAAGCTGATCACATTGGCACCGGCCTTGGCGAAATCGGGCACGATACGGTCGACCGGCTCGACCATCAGATGCACGTCGATGAATACGTCCACGTGCGGGCGTAAGGCTTCGCAGACCATTGGTCCGATGGTGAGATTCGGCACGAAATGGTTGTCCATGACGTCGAAGTGGATCCAGTCCGCGCCGGCTGCGACGACGTTGCGAACTTCCTCGCCGAGTCGCGAAAAATCGGCCGAAAGGATGCTGGGAGCGATGTGGAATTGCGTCATGGACGTATGCGGGCTGAGGTCGGGAAACCGGCTTTTGATTTGGAACAGCGATTTTAACCCGCGTTTTTTGCGGACGTGATTTGGCTGAACGGCGTAAGCATTTCGACCGATTCGTCTGGAATGTTGCAAGCACGGGCGGCATCAAGCAGAATGCGTGATCAGTAATGGCGCGTGCGCACGCCATTTTCCTGCGACGTAGCGACGATTTGATTTGGAACTACGATGAGCCAGTACGAATTGAGCGTATCTGTGGAGACACGGTATCTGCCTGAGCAGTCGGACCCGGATAGCCGTCAATATGCGTTTGCCTACACGCTAAATATACGCAACACCGGTCGTCGCGGCTCAATTGATCTCACGCCACTGGATCATCACGGACAGTGATGGCCGCGTGCAGGAAGTGAAGGGGCTGGGTGTCGTCGGCATCAGACGCTTATTCCGCTGGGCGAGCAATTCGAATACACCAGTTGGACCGTGATTGCGACGCCGGTCGGCACCATGCGTGGCGAGTATTTCTGCGTGGCGGAAAATGGCGAGCGCCTCGAAGTGCCCATCGCGGCGTTCGCGCTGCACATGCCGCGCACGCTGCACTAGTCCATTGAACCAGATGAATTGCACTGGATTCGTCGAATTGGATCGGAATACTTCCACTTCAGTGGGACAGCCTGCTTGTTGTATTGACGGATGTAGCGCATGAGCTTCTTGTCGAGATCTTTGATGCTGTTGAATATCCCGCGCGTGATGACGTCTCGCTGGATGCGGGCAAACCCGTTCTCGACCTGATTGAGCCATGACGAATACGTGGGGGTGTAATGCATCGAGACGTTCGTATGGTTAGCCAGAAAAGTTTGAACGACGTCGGTTTTGTGGCTGCTCA
>LELG01000387.1 GCA_001045575.1 Candidatus Burkholderia pumila | reverse complement strand
GTATTCGTATTTTGCGGTTGATAAGGGTCAGATTTTGCCTTCCTCTATCAACCGCGCCAGTGCTGATATGTTGACGCCATAAATCTTCGACTCTGTGTTGATGCTATGCGCTCACGATGTACCCTCGCGGGCTTTTCAGCGGCCAGCTCTGGCAATCCCATACCAATAACATCGTCCGGTACACCATGCCTTGCCTTCGCGCGCCGCTCGAACTTCGAGTGGCTATTGGTTGGCTTGAGCGCGCCTTCGGCGAACAGAAGTTTCGCCCGCAGGGCCTCGAACGAGTAGCCCCGACCGAGCCGGTTCATGACGCGAATCAGACTGTTTAGGCTCTCGGTGTAGGCGTTCGTCACCGGATGGTCGAAATAGGCCAGAATCTCCGGCATCCAGTTTTGGAACGCCTTAGTCAGCGGCTCGAAGTGTCCATGCAGTCCGTGCGGAATCGACCTGTACCAGTCGCTAAAGGTGTCGTATGCCTCGTTGGGTGTCTGGCAGTCGTAGTACCATAGAAGGCTTCCTTAAGCCTGTACGCCTCGTCGAGCAGCCGATAGTTCTTCGTCCACCCGTCCATCAGCAGCCGTTCCTGATCGGTCAGGTCGTGCTTGCGCTTGAGCAGCACGAAGCGGTCGTGCATCAACCCACGCCGCTGGCTGGTCGTTAGGTCGGCGCGGATCGCTTTGCGGGCCGACTCAACCGCCTCGTTCGCGAGCCGCACAACGTGGAACTTGTCGATGACGATGCTCGCTTACAGCAAAACGGCGCGCGTAGCGTCCCGGTACGGTCGCCACATATCCATCGCGACTACTGCACCTCGTCACGGCCTTCGAGCCCGTAGAAGTACCGCTCAAACCGTCGTCTTGTTGCGATTTGGCAGCAGCTCGACGATGGTGTTGTTCGTGATGTTCGTGATGACGCCGCGTGGGCGGATCAGGTGGATCTCATCGATCCCATCCATTTCGGCGTCTCAAACCGGATGTGTTGTTCCAGTCCGTTCACATAGTCGCGAAAGCTCGAGCGTACGGTGCCCTCGACCACGCCAACCTCGTCGACGATGCTCGCGAAGGTGCGCTTCACCGACTGTTTGCCGATCCAGTCGGACAGGCGCCGAGTGCTCACGTACATGCCGACGCGCTTGCCGTGCATCAGGAGATCCTTGACAAGCTGCTCGCGGCGGCCGAATCCAACTACTTTTTCTGACTGGCAGTAGACACAGCTGACAACGGGGGCTTGTGTTTCAACGCTGACGTGATAGTCGTGTTCAGCTTCTTCTACTTTGAGTACGCGATAATTCGCGAGATTCAAGATGTTGGTCTGCATTACAAACCCATACTTCACATTTCATTTATCGTGATAGGGCATATGTCACACACCAAACAGATGCCGATATTTCCGGCCTAAGTACTCACGGCTCATGTCTGCGGCAACGGCTACGGACGAGATTGTGACGCGCTTCCCGGACTGCCTCATATCACGAATTACGTTAGCCAGTTTGGCCTCTGTCGATTCAACCCTGCTCTGGTGTGTCTGGTAGGCACCTTTGCGCATGTTTTCTATCGAGCAGGCGAACAGATCAGCCTGATCTCTCTCCTGGCTGCCGAGCCGTTCAGGAACTATAGCGGCAAGTGAAGACGACAGCCACAAGCATTCGACGCGGCGCTCGCGCCCGCTCGAAGTGTATGCAGGAACATCGTAGTCCTGTCTTGGCCAACCACGGACCTCGAGCGGTTCGTATGCCTCGTGGGCATAACCGGAAAGCACGACCATACCGTTGATCGTCAATAGATGCTCAACAAGTTGGTGATGGTCGTCTTGATTCAATTCGTGCTGATACCTGCCATTGATCCGTGTATCCGGCACATAGGGCGGATCAAGATAGAATAGAGTGCGCGGCCCATCGAAGTGATCCATCACAGTATGCCAATCGTCCTGCTCGATCTGCACAGACTTGAAGCCGTTTGTGAATGAGCGGAAGTCGGTCCACGCCAGAGTGCCAACGACGCACGGCCGAAGACATGCCTAACGAAGAATCCTCAACGCAGTAACTCCATGTCTTGCCGAGCTCCCATGCGACTGGCGTTGTCGGACAAGGAAGCGCCTTGCCCTATCAACACTGGGTCAATCGTTGGTTCCTTGGCAAGCCTCGAATTCGGCGCGAGCATAGAGCGTGTTTTCAACACCGGCACGCAGCTGCTCAAACAGCACCGGATCACGCAGCACACGAAAGAGGTTCACCAGGTCGCCGTCTATGTCGTTGTACACCTCAACATTGGAAGGCTCTTTCGCCAATAGTACCGCAGCACTGCCAACAAATAGCTCGCAGTATGTTTGATTTTGGACGAAGTGTTTGATGCTCTTGGGAGCAAGCTTCGACTTGTCGTCGAATCACGTGACAGGAGGTTTCACGCTCATATATCAACCGCACAATACGGATAC
>LELG01000386.1 GCA_001045575.1 Candidatus Burkholderia pumila | reverse complement strand
ATGCTTCGCAAAGCCTTCACCAGGCTGAAGCCTGAAGATCGACCAGTGCTTCATTCCGTTCAAGGCTGGCAATATCGCCTCTCCACCTACAGCCACTTGCTGAAGCAGAGTACCGTCAGGCCGAGCATGTCCCGGCGCGGGCACTGCCTCGACAATGCCGCCATGGAGAGCTTCTTCGGTACCCTGAAGACGGGGTTCTACTACGCCAACGAGTTTCGTGATCTCGACGATCTCGAGAAAGGCCTGAAGGAATACATTCACTACTACAACCACGAGCGAATCAAGCTGAAAGCCCAAGGGGGCTCAGTCCCGTCGATTATCGAGTTTGCTTCGCTACAGCATAGCCATCAGTCTTCCAACTTTCTGGGTGGTCCAGTCGGTACTGGACACGATGATCGCGCGCCTGCCGAATCTGGCCTAAGTCCCCGACGCCCCGCCCGATTCGAGCCTGCACGGCTACTGCTATCGCTTCTTCGATGTGGTGATGGAACACAAAACCGGTCGCTATCTGTCCGAGGACTACGCGTTCTGCCGCCGCTGGCGCGATCTCGGCGGAAAGGTCTTCGTGGATACGCAATCGAAACTCGCGCATCACGGCACGTTCACCTATCGCGGGGATTTCGGCGCGGCGTTCGCGCAGGATCCGGCGAGAGCTGTCGGCAGCCAGTGAGGCGCGACGCGTATTCCTCGCTCATTTCTTCTCGGGTGTGGACCCCGTCGGTGCCTGAAACGGAAGCGTGTTAAACATGGTCTTCGCCTGATTCTGCATCTGCTCCTGCATCTGCACGAACATGTTCTTCGACTGCTCGATGTAGCTCGTCATCATGCCCTGCATCATCGGCGCCTGCATGTTCATGAACTGCGACCAGACTTCCGGATTCAGCGCGTTGCCGTCGTAGATGCCCTTGCTCTGCTCGGACAGCTTCTGCTGGATATCGATGAACGCCTGGATGTTCTTCTCCAGGTACGTACCCATCATGCCCTGCATCGCGTGGCCGTAGAAGCGGATGATCTGCGAGAGCATCGCCGATGAAAACATCGGCAAGCCGCCGCTTTCCTCTTCGAGAATGATCTGCAACAGGATGCTGCGCGTGAGGTCGTCGTTCGACTTCGCATCGAGCACCTTGAAATCTTCCTGATCGAGCACGAGCTGCTTCACATCCGACAGCGTGATGTAGGTGCTCGTTTCCATGTCGTAGAGTCGCCGGTTCGGATATTTTTTGATGAGTCGTTCGGCGGATTTCTTTATTATAGTAGTAGTGGTGGTCATTGAACACCCTGAAGCACTAAGCGCAAGACTTTACTGCGATGGCAGCAGGCATGTCTCGCGATGTCGCAAAAAAAGCGTTGCTGCGTGTTCACTGCATCGTTGATAAATCCGGCGAGTGACGGCCTCCCGTTCGCGCACGTGGCAGGCGCATTGAACGGGAAACCATCGCCCGTCAGCCCATATGCAAGCCGCCGTTCGTTCAGCGAGAAGTCCGCGCCGGTCGAGAAGCCCGACTCGTCGGATGCAAGCCAAGCGACGATCGAACCGATTTCGTCGGGCGTACCCAGACGGCGGGCGGACCGCGGAATCGTCGCAACGATCTTTTCCAGCACTTCCGGACGGATAGTCTTCACCATTTCCGTGCCGATGTAACCCGGCGACACCGTATTCACCGTCACGCCCTTGGTCGCGACTTCCTGCGCCAGCGCCATGGTGAGGCCGTGAATGCCGGCCTTCGCTGTGGAATAGTTGGTCTGGCCGGTCAGGTTCGTGTCGATGACCGCAATCCAGTCCTCATGCGTCATCTCTTGCGGAACACAACATCGCGCGTGATGCCTGCATTGTTCACGAGCACGTCGATCTCGCCGACTTCCGCCTTGACCTTGTCGAACGCGTTCTTGGTCGATTCCCAGTCGCCGACATTGCCTTCCGCCGCGATGAAGTCCTAGCCGAGCGCTTTCTGGTCTTCGAGCCACTTGACCCGGCGAATTCGGGCCGCAGCCCACGACGACCGTGAAGCCGTCCTTGTGCAGACGCTGGCTGATGCCCGTGCCGATGCCGCCCATCCCGCCAGTTACATAGGCTATACGCTTCGCCATTCCTCACTTCATTTTCGTGATGCAGACGGTGCAGGCGTCCGTCCGCTGTCCTTCCCCCATTTGATCTCGTTACGAACGTTCGACAGCCAGCGCCACGCCCATGCCGCCGCCGATGCACAGCGACGCCAGGCCCTTCTTCGCATCGCGCTTCTGCATTTCGTGCAGCAGCGTGACCAGAATGCGGCATCCCGATGCGCCGATCGGATGACCGATCGCAATCGCGCCGCCGTTCACGTTGATCTTCGACTGATCCCAGCCTATTTGCTTGTGCACGGACAGCGCTTGCGCGGCAAAGGCTTCATTGATCTCCATCAGATCGAGATCGTTGACGCCCCAGCCTGCGCGTTCCAGA
>LELG01000385.1 GCA_001045575.1 Candidatus Burkholderia pumila | reverse complement strand
GCGATATACGACAAGATCGAACGACTGAAGGGCAGCATTCGGGCGAAGGTCGAGTATCCCTTCCGAATCCTCAAGGGACAACTTGGCTACGTGAAGACGCGATACCGGGGCTGGCAAAGAACACCGCGCAAATCACGCCGTTATTTGCGTTGGGCAATTTATGGATGATGCGCAAATCGTACGGCCTGTCGAAATCCGATTCGGTCCGTAAAATCGCGAGGCGCGACAAATCGACCTTTTTGACACTGGTGGCGCGTTTGAGCGCTTCGTAAGTGGCGTTGTCTTCCTGCTGCGTCATGCAGTAAACGCCTTTGCCATCCGTCAGTTGTTTCGTCCAGTACCGCGCCCTTTCGCCGATATATTTGCCGGACCACCAGGTATCGTCGGCGAGAGTGTCGCACTGAATCACGCTGGGCGGCTGATTGGCAGGCGCGTAGCTGAACTTCGCGCGGGCGACTTTGGCGGCGTCGCTGTCGTCGAGTCTGACGGTTGTGCGAGATGGCGTAGGCGGCGTCCGCAAGCGAGGTATTAAGCGCGAAGACTTCCGTGCGGTAATCGAGCGGCGGCTTTTCCGTCGGCCCTTTCGTGTTAATGCCGGTGAAGCCGCTCGGCCAGTCGGCGGGCTTTTCGCGGGCATCGAGCATCCCACTGGATGCCGAAGTCTATCAGAATACTTCACCCATGCCGCCGATTCGATTGTGCCGCGCGCCGGATCGATCCCCGCGATGCCCGCGATCAGAAAATACGTCTTGCGCAAATCGAAGCGGTCGGAGAACGTCAGCGCCATGGTCGATGCCGCAGCGTTCGTGTGGGCCATGCCCGTCGTCATCACGCAAACGTCGTCGCGGTTGCAATGCACTTCCGGATAGTCCGGCGAGAGGCCGGGCACCTTGACCGCTTCCCACGGGCCGAGATTGTCGAGTCAGACCTGGCCTTCGGGACCGAACATCGAGATGGTCATGACCTTGACCTGCCAGCCGCCGCTGTGGTCGTCGTCCTGTGCGAAGGCACAGCCGGTGAAGATCGAGAACGTAGTGAGTCCTGCGGCAAAAAAGCTGGCGCAGGCAGTCTTGCGGATTGCCGGGTTCTTTTTCATGGCAGGCGGGTTCCTCGTGAAGGTTCGAACTTCGAAGGAAAGCCACGCCCGGTTTGCTTATCGCGCTGTCTTGCTGTCGTGCCGAAAGGCGGGCGTGGCCAGCCCGGAGATTATAGGAGTATCAATAAGATTGAGAAGGAACCCGTAACCTTTAAGTCCTTCGCATGAAGGTCAGGACGATGTGCCCAAAGCCCCTGGTGGCGGCGCATTCGCCGCCACATTCTGCGACGGCTCTCCGCGCTGGTCCGCCGGCGCATCGCCGCTGTCATGCGGCGTCGTGGAATCGGGCTCATCGTGTAGGGTAGGCTGCGGGCGTCCCGTTAAGGATCACCCGTCAGCTCCCTCCGAACCGTACGTGCACCTTTGATGCATACGGCTCTCCACTTATTTGACTAGGAACAGTCAGATCAAAGAACGCCTGCGTGAAGCTTCTGGTGGCATGAACTACACCGGATTTTTCCGAAGCAATTTCGAGATGCAGCTTCTCGCCAAGAAATCTGGCGACCTTTTGCATGGTCGATACCGCTTCGTCCTGTTTTCCAGTCACACTGATGAGGCAGTCATCGGCATACCGGATATACACCAGCCGCCGATAATTGGCGTCCAGCGGGTCGGAGCTACGCAAGTTCTCACGCTTACGATAAAGTTCGTCCAGTTCACGCATCACCCCTTGAGCCCCCGGTTCATCACTGGCAGCTTTCAGGGCATCAATGCGCTTCATGCGACGTTTGATCGTTTAGCTGATCAGCTTATACGAATGGTTCTCCGCTCGACGATTTCCCCGATTGAATTCAGCCTTTACCCGTTCCATAAATTCATCGAGTTCGTGAAGATAGATGTTGGCCAAGATCGGTGATATAATGTCGCCTTGCGGTGTCCCACTGAAGGAATCGTGAAATGTCCAATTCTCCACATAGCCTGCTTTCAGCATCGATCAGATCAGCGTGAGAAATCGCTTATTGTCGATACGTTTGGCGAGCACATCAATCAGAACATCATGACTGATGTTGTCGAAGTGTAAGCGGTTGATTATCGACGTCTATCCAACGACACTCTGAGCGAGGAGCATAGGGCGGATTCAACCGGTCATCGCAACATTGGATTGTTAAACAGATTTAGATATTCGTTCAAGGCTTGTCTTCCAATCAAGCGTTTTCCGGGGCCTGGAATTCAGTGCATGGGCAACGGCCTGGATCTCTTAAGCGCTCCACCGGGACAGGTCTGTACCTTTTAGACAGTATTGTCGTAGAAGGCCATTGGTGTTTTTCATTCGTGCCACGCTGCCATGGACTTTGCGGGTCGGCGAAGAATACCTTCACGCCGGACTCAACAGTGAAGCGGGCATGATCGGATAGCTCCTTGCCACGATCCCAAGTCAATGA
>LELG01000384.1 GCA_001045575.1 Candidatus Burkholderia pumila | reverse complement strand
GGCTGCGCCGATACCACCTCGGTGAGAAACGCGACGAACTGGACACTGGTATGGCGTGGAGCAGTCTTGCCCAGCACTTCGCCGGTAAAGACGTTCAACACGGCAAACAGGCTCAGGGTCCGTTGCGCTTGTATCCGAAGCCATGACTCTCGGCACGCCCGGGCCAGACAGAGCGGCAACATCCGGTATTTGCGATCAAGCGCCTGAATGGCCGTTTTCTCGTCCACGCAGAACACCGCCGCATGCAATGGTGGGTTCAGGTACAGGGCCGATCACATCGGCCGCCTTGGCCTCAAAGTCGGTATCGTTGGACACCACATGTGGGTATCGAGACGATGCGGCCGAATGTCGTGCTTGCGCCAGATACGTTGCACCGTCATGAAGGGCACGCCCAGCTGCGCGGCCAATTTGCGGCTGGCTCCAGTGCGTCGAGCCGTAGACCGGTTTGCGCCGCAGCGTGTAGTCGAGCCTCGCGGCCTCAAGACGCGCCAAATCCCGACGCGGCGCACGACCTGGGTACCTGCCGTACAGGCCCGCCAGACGCTCAGTAGCGAAGCGGGTTTGCCATGGGTGATGAAACGCGAATCGCGTCGCAGTTCGTTCATGATCGCCCCGCGCGAGGCCCTTTCGTCGAGCAGCAGGATCAACCGCGCTCGCCCCACCTGGCCAACGGCCATCGTTCGGCTGCGCTGCATCGACTTTAGATCAGTGCAATTTCATTGGTTCAATGGACTAGGTAACTCCAGATGAACGTTCTCACAGACTGCAATCGAAAAGCGAAGGGCGTCCTTAACGACGACCGAGGTCATTTTTTCGCCATATTTGAATAGCCACTCCCTGATAAGTCGCGTTGCCGATTCAGAACGCTTCTCTTCTAATGGAAACTATCTTGAATGGCGGCGGTTTGAGCGTCCATGCACGCTGCCATCCGGTGAGGATCGCGACTTCAACCTGAGCCCATGCTCTTGGATATCAGCTCAGCTGGCGCTCATCGCTTAAGGGCGCCTCGATGTCCGTTCGCAAGGCCACGACTCAGATTACATATGGTGGAATCACCGTGGCAATCTAAGCACAAAAACTCGTCCGCGATTTCAAATAGCCCGTCCGTAGGATCCTCGCCACGTTCTTTCATGTGCAGCAACTGACACACTTCGTCATCTCCGAGAACGAGCATCAAGCTTCCCGTGCTCTCGCATCGCCCCTTGAACCATCTTGATCGCGTCCTCCGCCGCACCGGCGCGAGTTAAGATGATGGCTACCAGACGAAGGAAGCCCCCGTTCAAGCAGATACTTTCCCGTGGTAAGCATCTGCCCTTGCTTGATTGCCTTAGTAATTCTTGAACTCGAAGAGCACGTATCTGCTGTCCAGATGGTGCAGCAGAAATTGCCAGAACTCGGTCGTCGGCCGGATTCGACGGATATAGTTATAGCTTATTAAGGCCGTCGTCGGTACGTTTCTGTTGATAATAGATACTTGAGGATGCGGTTGCAGAAGTCTTCGTATCTTGTCCATGTCGCCTTTCCTCGTTTGAGCGCGCGTAGTTCGTGGCAGAGGTCTGTCCCCCGGATGTCTTCTTGCGTGTTCTGCTCGGTTCTATCGAGCTTCCGAACGTTGATTTCCGCACCTCTGTCGGTATGGGAAAACTCGGACTTAGCGACAGAGTCAATGTCAACCAGAGAATTCAGCTCATCGGCAAGTTCGGGGTCTTTTGCTGACCAAATAAGCAACTTTGGCCTGTCGAGGATGACAATGTTGCACTTGTCCTCGAGTGTCTTTCTAAAGGCATCGGGAATCACGCAAGAGAATAACCACCCCACGCGCCGAAGATTAGGCCTCGTGCAGCCAGTCGAGCCGCCGCTGCGGCGAGAAGGAATCCTTGGGCTCGCGAGGTCCTGTAGAACTTCACTTCTACTGCCTACGTCTTGTTGTTCGAAGTGGTTGAGAAGTGAAACGGGCGATTCGGGCCTGTCTCAAAAATCTTGAATCCATTCGTTTCAAGAACCTTCCGAACCAGCTTTTTAAACTGCAGGGCACTGGCACTCATTTTTCCACAATTTTAGGCTGCGTCGCTCGAGGCAAATCCCTTGGTGCCGAGACCGGAATTTAACTTCCAGCTTGAAGTCGAAGACGCAGTGATCGGTCATTTAGATCAGTGCAGCCGAACGATGGCCGTTGGCCAGGTGGGGCGAGCGCGGTTGATCCTGCTGCTCGACGAAAGGGCCTCGCGCGGGGCGATCATGAACGAACTGCGACGCGATTCGCGTTGCATCACCCATGGCAAACCCGCTTCGCTACTGAGCGTCTGGCGGGCCTGTACGGCAGGTACCCGGGTCGTGTGCCACGCTGGGATTTGGCGCGACTTGAGGCCGCGAGGCTCGACTACACGCTGCGGCGCAAACCGGTCTACGGCTCGACGCACTGGAGCCAGCCGCAAATTGGCCGCGCAGCTGGGCGTGCCCTTCATGACGGTGCAACGTATCTGGCGC
>LELG01000383.1 GCA_001045575.1 Candidatus Burkholderia pumila | reverse complement strand
GTCGAGAACGGGTTTGCCCGCATCCAGCGGGACGTCATCACGCGCGGGATATTCAACAGCATCAAAGATCTCGACAAGAAACTCATGCGTATATCCGCCAATACAACAAGCAGGCTGTCCCACTGAAGTGGAAGTATTCCGATCCAACTCGACGAATCCAGGGCAATTCATATGGTTTAATGGACTAGCGCGAACACCGCGTTCACCTGGCCGCGCGGCACCGCCTGAATGCCCGCGCGGATGATTTCCGAGTAACGTATGCGGCTTCAAAAAATGAAAAGGCGACCATTGCCGATGCAAGGCGAATGTCGATGTCCGCCGACAAGCCGAGCACGTTTTGCAGCACCTGCGGCACGATCAGGAAGAACCCACAGCAGGACCATCACGAGTGGGATCGAGCGGAACACCGTCACGTACGCCTTGGCGAACTATTGCAGCGGCTTCACGCCCGACAGACGAAGCAGCGCGATGACCGTGCCCAGCAAGATCCCGACGACGATCGCCAACACCGTGATCTGCAACGTGATGATGGCGCCGGTCCACAGCGTCGGCAGCGCGCCTGGAATACCGCTGAATTGATGCATTACTTAATTCCGATGTAACCAGGCAGCCGCGTCTTCGCTTGGACCCAGCGCATCAACAGCATCCCGATGAGGTTGATGAGCATGTACGTTAGCGTCACCCCGATGAACGACTCATACGCTGCGCCGTGTAATTCGACGAGCTGACGCGCCTGCGCGGACAAGTCCAGCAGACCGATGGTCGACGCCACCGCCGAGTTCTTGAACACGTTGAGGAATTCCGACGTGAGCGGCGGCACGATGATGCGGTACGCGACCGGGTGATATGTCTGCCATTGCGTGAAGCCCATGGCGAGACCGGCGTTACGCTGGCCGCGCGGCAGCGCGTTGATGCCCGAGCGCACCTGTTCGAACACACGCGCGTCGGTGAACAGCCCGAGACAGATGATCGATGAAGAAAAGAACTGCGCGGAAGGCGGCAGTAATTCCGGTATCACGAAATACCAGACGAAGAACTGCACGATCAGCGGGATATTGCGGAAGATCGCTACCTACACGGTGCCGATGGCGGCCAGCGTGCGATTCGGGACTGTGCGCGGGACTGTGCGCGGGACTGTGCGCGGGACTGTGCGCGGGACTGTGCGCAGAATGCCGAACAGCGAGCCACGACGAGCGCGATGGCCCACGCCGCGAGCGACACGGTGATCGTCATCCAGAAGCCGGAAATCAGCCAGCCGAGATAGGTCGTGGGTTCGCCGGTCGAGACGGGACTCAGCAGAATGGCCCAGTTCCAGTGGTAAGATATGGACTCACTCCCCCCAAAAAAAACCGGAAGAAACAAGCTCCTTCCGTTTAGTTCGTTCGATGATCGAACCGGTTAGTTGATTGCCTTGTCACTCGGGCTCTTGAAGAGAGCCTTGATGTCATCGCTTTCCGGGAAGTTGAGGTTGAGGCCCTTCGGCGGAATCGGGCTTTCGAACCACTTCTTGTAGATCTTGTCGACTTCGCCCGAGGTTTCCGACCTTGGCGATGGCGTCGTCTACGATCTTCTTGAACTCGGGATCGTTCTTGCGCAGCATGCAGCCGTACGCTTCATGCGATTGCGGCGCGCCAACGATCACGAAATCGCTCGGCGTGTTCGACTTCGCGCGCTCGCCGGCGAGCGGTGCGTCGTCCATCATGAACGCGATAGCGCGGCCGGTCGACAGCGTCAGGAACGACTCGCCGTGATCCTTCGCGCTGGTGATGTTTATGCTCATGTTCTTTTCCTGATTCATCTTACGAAGCAGGCGCTCGGACGTGGTGCCGGCGGTCGTCACGACGGTCTTGCCCTTCAGGTCGCCCCAGTCCTTCACGCCCGAATCCTTCTTGGTCGTGAGGCGCGTGCCGATCACGAAGATCGTGTTCGAGAAGGCCACTTGCCGCTGGCGTTCCGCGTTGTTGGTGGTCGAGCCGCATTCGAGATCGACGGTGCCGTTCTGCACGAGCGCAATGCGGTTCTGCGACGTCACCGGCGTGAGCTTCACCTTCAGGTCCGACATGCCGAGCTTCTGCTTGACCGCGTCCACGACCTTCAGTGCAAACTCATGCGAGTAACCGACGACTTGCTGCTTGTCGTCGTAGTACGAGAACGGAATGGACGACTCGCGGTGACCCAGCGAAATCACGCCCGTATCCTTGATCTTCTTCAATGTGCCAGCGTCCCGCGCACAAGCACCCGACGTTGCGAAGACTCCGAGCGCAGCCAACAGCAGCGCAGCTTTTTTTTTAATCTTCATGTGGTCGATCTCCTATGGCAAAAAGCCGGGCAAGTTTAGCAGTGTAACGATTTTGAAAGAAATGGCTGTTAAGGAGCGTCTGCACAATTCGTTTCGGACGCGTGCGACAGGCGTGGATGTAGGCTCGACGGAAAACAATATGCGTTGGGAGTCCCTCTCTCCTCACCTCGCACGGCCTGTCTATGCCGAGGTCG
>LELG01000382.1 GCA_001045575.1 Candidatus Burkholderia pumila | reverse complement strand
TGACCGACCTCGGCATCGACAGGCCGTGCGAGGTGAGGAGAGAGGGGGCTCCCAACGCATATTGTTTTCCGTCGAGCCTACATCCACGCCTGTCGCACGCGTCTGAAACGAATTGTGCAGACGCTCCTAACTCTATTTGGCCAACCAAACAGCGAGTTGTCTGAAGACTCGTCTAACCTTAACCAGGAAGCACCAAATGCGTATCGGCGAGTGGATCGTGGGGATTGATGTCGGGGGCATGTTCACCGACATCATCGCCGTCAATCAAGTAACGAATCAGCGTCGCGTGGCGAAGTTGCCGTCCACGCCGGACCCGCCGGCGGCGGCCATGCTGGCGGAGATAGCGCAGATTTGCGGCGATATCGGCATCGAGGCGACGGACGTCGCGCGACTCACGCACGGCACGACCGTCGCCACCAACGCACTGATCCAGCATCGCGGCGCGAAGCTCGCGCTCATCACCACGGCAGGTTTCCGCGATGTGCTCGAAATCGGCCGGCAAGTGCGCCCGCACATGTTCGACCTGCATCGTGGCCGCCCGCGCTCGTGCCGCGCGAACGGCGCTTCTAAGTGCGCGAGCGCCACCGCCGACGGCAGCGTGCACGAATCGCTGAGCGACGGGGAAATTCCCCGCGTCGTTGCGGAAGTGACGGCATCGGGCGCGCAGGCGTGCGCCGTGTGCCTGCTGTTCTCGTTCCGTCAGCCCGAACACGAACGCCATCTGCGCGATGCGCTCCACGCAGCGCTGCCCGACCTGCACGTCTCGATCTCTTCCGAAGTGCACCCCGAATTCCGCGAGTTCGAGCGCTTCTCCACGACCGTCATCAACGCGTTCGTCCAGCCGGTAATGGCCGCCTATCTCGGCGAACTCGCCAAGCCATGGCCGAGATGTCCCCGGCGATGCCTTGGCATCAACCAGTCCAGCGGCGGTCTCATGTCGGTGAATCGCGCGGTCGCGCTGCCGGTGTGTACGGCGCTGTCGGGACCGGCAGCGGGCATCGTCGGCGCGGTGCGTTCGATGCGCGCGTCCGGCGACGGCAACTTCATCACGCTCGACATGGGCGGCACCAGCGCGGACATCTGCCTGATCCGCGACTTCGAATCTGAAGCCACCGGCAACCGGCGAAGTCGCAGGCTATCCGGTTCGCCTTCCCGCGCTCGATATCAGCGCAGGCGGCGGCTCGATCGCCTGGCTGGATCGTGACGGCTTGCTGAAGGTGGGCGGGCCCGCAAAGCGCCGGCGCGGTGCCGGGTCCCGCGTGTTACGGACGCGGCGGTGTGCTGCCCACCGTCAGCGACGCCAACCTGTATCTCGGACGTCTCTCGCCGGACGGCCTGCTGCTCGGCGGCCGCACGCGCATGGACGTCGATGCTGCCGAAAAAGCGCTGCGCGGCCCGGCCGAAGCGCTCGGCCTCGATGTGATGGCTGCCACGATCCGCGCGACTTCACGCTCATGCCTCGGTGGCGCAAGCGCGCTGCACGCGATGGACGTCGCACGCGCGCTCGGCATCAGCCGCGTCAACGTGCCGGAACTGCCGGGCCTGCTGTGCGCGCAAGGGCTGATCGGCGCGGAACAGTGCGAAAGCTTCGTGCGCTCCGTGCTCATGCCGCTCACTGATGCATCCCTCAGCGAACTCACGTCGCATATCGGCGCGCTGCAAACCGAAGCGGATGCGTGGTTCGCCGCCGATGAAATCGCCGAGCAACACCGCGAATTGCGTCTGGCGCTGGACATGCGCTATGTCGGCCAGAACTTCGAGCTGAGCGTGCCCGTCTCCGGCTGGCCCGCCACGATGTTCGACGCCGAAGCGTTGCGCATTGCGTTCCTCATTGCGCACGAGCACAACTACGGCTTCAACTCCGGCGCTGCGCCCATCGAGATCGTCAACGTGCGGCTCGATTCGTTCGGGTGCCATCCGGTCGCGGCGCAGACCGCCACGCCCGTCATGCTGGTGCAGGCGTCCCGCCTCGAACGCTCGACGCGCCTCGTCACCTTCGAACACGTCGGCACCGTGCCCGCGACTGTGATCTGGCGCGGTTCGCTGCAACCGGAGACGAGCGTATCGACGGACCGGCGGTGATCGAACAACTGGGGAGCCACCATCATTCTGCATCCGGGCGATAGCGGTGTCGTAGATCAGACAGGCAATTTGATTCTGGAGGTGGGCGAATGAGCCAGGCAAACAACATGGACCCGATCACGCTCGAAGTCTTGTCTGGCAACATCAAGGAGCGCCGAGACCACAGCACGGCCATCTATCGATGTCGAAGGCCGGCTGATCGCGCAGGCCGAAAACAATCGCTGCCCATTCACTTCCGCGCCCGTATTCGCCTATGGCAAGCTGCTCTGTTTAGTCTGCACGATCGCGCATCATTCCGATAGTAAGAATACGGGAACCAGATATTTCTGGGCAGTCACCGTTTCAAAACAGGGGGCTTTCGGGAGAGGTCTGGTGCCGTAGAGCGTTCCGATCGACTCAATGTCTTTCCCTGGACCC
>LELG01000381.1 GCA_001045575.1 Candidatus Burkholderia pumila | reverse complement strand
ACCTCTGTCCCAACGCCACCCGCGAGGTACTCATCAACTACTTGCTGCCGGAACTGCTCGTTGTACTTCGTCATGAAAAACACCCCAAAAAGCCAGATCGATGTCCAACTTTTGGGGGGCAGTTCACGGGGGCGTGTGCCTTTTTGCTTTCTGGTGCGGCACGAGCAAGCGATGTCTTGATAAATCCCGCGCCGCCCTAAAATAAATCCGACGCATGAATCCGACGCGCGTCGCAAACGCCGGAACATCATACATGAACATCGCGGACGCGTGCGCGGCGCCGTCTTCCCTGCGGAACCCCGCGCCGTGCACTCCATCGAATTCTCGACTGCGCGACGGCTTGCATCGTCGTCTCATCGATCGAAGCTGACGCGCGTTCTTCGTTTTCCCAAGGAACGCACATGGAACAATTTCACGGCACGACCATCGTTTCCGTGCGACGCGACGGCAAGGTCGCGCTCGGCGGCGATGGTCAGGTGACGCTCGGCAACATCGTCATGAAAGGGGGCGCGAAGAAAGTGCGCCGTATCTATGGCAGCAAGGTGCTAGTCGGCTTCGCCGGCGGCACGGCCGACGCGTTCTCGCTACTCGACCGCTTCGAGGCGAAGCTGGAGAAGCATCAGGGCAATCTGACGCGCGCCGCCGTCGAACTCGCCAAGGACTGGCGCACGGACCGCATGCTGCGCCGTCTGGAAGCCATGCTCATTACCGCCGATAAAGACTCCACGCTCGTCATCGTCGGCAACGGCGACGTGCTCGACCCGGAGCACGGCATCGCGGCGATCGGTTCGGGCGGCGCGTATGCGCAGGCCGCCGCGCAGGCGCTGGTCGAGAACACGGATCTGTCGCCGCGCGATATCGTCGAAAAGGCGCTGACGATTGCGGGCAACATGTGTATCTACACGAACCACAATCGCGTCATCGAGACGATAGAATAAAGGAACTCAAGCGATGACCACCATGACTCCATCCGAAATCGTCTCCGAACTTAACAAGCACATCATCGGCCAGGGACGCGCGAAGAAGGCGGTCGCAGTCGCGCTTCGCAACCGCTGGCGGCGTCAGCAGGTGGCCGAGCCGCTGCGCCAGGAAATCACGCCGAAGAATATTTTGATGATCGGGCCGACGGGCGTCGGCAAGACCGAAATCGCACGCCGTCTGGCGAAGCTCGCGGATGCGCCGTTCATCAAGATCGAAGCGACCAAGTTCACCGAAGTCGGTTACGTCGGGCGCGATGTGGACAGCATCGTGCGCGATCTCATCGAAATTTCCGTCAAGCAGACGCGCGAATTCGAGATGAAGAAGGTGCGCACGAAGGCCGAGGATCGCGCGGAAGATCGCATTCTGGACATTCTGTTGCCGACGGCGCGGCCGGTCGGTTTCAATGCATTGACGGATGCGGGCGGCGAGGACGGCGACAACAGCACGCGCCAGACTTTCCGCAAGCGCCTGCGTGAAGGCGCGCTCGACGACAAGGAAATCGAATTGGATGTCGAGATGCCGCAAGCCAACATGGACATCATGGGGCCGCCGGGCATGGAAGACATGACCGAGCAGATCCGCTCGATGTTCGCCAACATCGGCGGCGGCAAAAAGACGCGCCGCAAGGTGAAGGAAGCGCTCAAGCTGCTCACCGACGAAGAAGCCGGCAAGATGCTCAACGACGAAGAGGTCAAGAGCCGCGCGGTGCAGAACGTCGAGCAGAACGGCATCGTGTTTCTGGATGAGATCGACAAGATCGCGTCGCGTAATGAAGCCGGCGGCGCGGAAGTGTCGCGCGCGGGCGTGCAGCGTGATCTGCTGCCGCTAGTCGAAGGCACGACCATCAACACGAAGTACGGGATGGTCAAGACCGATCACATTCTGTTCATCGCGAGCGGCGCGTTCCATCTGGCCAAGCCGAGTGATCTGATTCCCGAGCTGCAAGGCCGCTTTTCGATTCGCGTGGAACTGGATTCGCTGTCCGTGCAGGACTTCCAATCGATTCTCAACCAGACCGATGCCAGCCTCGTCAAACAGTACAAAGCGTTGCTCTCAACGGAAGGCGTCGAACTGGATTTCGCGGAAGACGGCATTCGACGTCTCGCCGAGATTGCGTATTCGGTGAACGAGAAGACGGAGAACATCGGCGCACGACGGCTTTATACGGTGATCGAAAAGCTGCTGGAAGAGGTGTCGTTCGCGGCGGGCGACCACGCGGGCCAGCCGGTGAAGATCGATGCGGCTTATGTCGATCGCGCGTTGGGCGATGTCGCGCAGGATGAGGATTTATCGCGCTACGTGCTATAATTAAAATATTTCGTCACGCTCAAGAGGAACCGGGCAGCGCGCCTTTTTTCATGCGCTTTCGCCAGGTGACAGAATCAGGAGGATCAGGGATAGGGGCACCGCCCCTCCCACACAACCGTGCGTAGGGGGCCGTACACGGTGATTCGGATCGGTTGTCCGGCTATCGACGCAACGATGGAAGACCAAGGGAGCCGAGATAGCGATTGGTGAGTGCGCGTTGCAGGG
>LELG01000380.1 GCA_001045575.1 Candidatus Burkholderia pumila | reverse complement strand
CGACCTCGGCATCGACAGGCCGTGCGAGGTGAGGAGAGAGGGGGCTCCCAACGCATATTGTTTTCCGTCGAGCCTACATCCACGCCTGTCGCACGCGTCTGAAACGAATTGTGCAGACGCGCCTTAAGCAAGAGCAAAGCGGCGGCGTGACTTCACGCCGTCACCAGAATGAGAGAGACAGAGGAGCGTGCAAGGCACGAGGGCGGTCACTTGAAAGCGACACGCCCGCTCCCCACGAAAGCGAGACGGATCGAGCGGCATTGAAGAAAAGCGCCCCGATGTATGTGCGTTCGATGACAGGCGCGCACGCCGGGTCGTAATTGAATCGCCGGTCCAGGATGTCCGCAGCACGCCTTCGCCGTGAACCGCGCGGCGGCGGTTGCGGTCTGAGCAAAGCCACAGAGCGTGAGCAGGAACCGCACGCTGAGTTGTGGCTAACAGAATTCATCGTCATTTCTTGAGGAAACTATGAGTGCTATCGTAGATATCATCGGCCGCGAGATTCTCGATTCGCGAGGCAATCCGACCGTCGAATGCGACGTGTTGCTCGAATCGGGAACGATGGGCCGCGCTGCGGTTCCGTCGGGTGCATCGACTGGTTCGCGCGAGGCCATCGAATTGCGCGACGGCGAGGCAGGCCGCTACGGCGGTAAGGGCGTGCTGAAGGCGGTCGAACACATCAACACCGAGATTTCCGAAGCTATCATGGGCCTGGACGCCTCGGAACAGGCTTTCCTCGACAAGACCCTGCTCGAACTCGACGGCACCGACAATAAGTCGCGCCTCGGTGCGAACGCAATGCTGGCCGTGTCGATGGCGGTGGCCAAGGCCGGGGCTGAGGAAGCTGGCCTGCCGCTCTACCGCTATTTCGGCGGCTCGGGCGCAATGCAACTTCCGGTGCCGATAATGAACATCGTCAACGGCGGCGCGCACGCGAACAACAGCCTGGACATCCAGGAATTCATGATTGCGCCGGTGAGCCAGCCGACCTTTCGCGAAGCGCTGCGTTGCGGCGCGGAAGTGTTCCACGCGCTCAAGAAAATTCTGGCCGAGCGCGGCATGAGCACGGCAGTGGGCGACGAAGGCGGCTTCGCACCCAACTTCGGCAGCAACGACGAATGCCTCTCGACTATTCTGCAAGCCATCGAGAAAGCCGGTTATCGCGCCGGTGAAGACGTGCTGCTCGCGCTCGATTGCGCGGCCAGCGAGTTCTATCATCACGACGGCAAGTACCAGCTGGCCGGCGAAGGCCTGCAACTGTCGTCGAGCGAATTCGCGGACTACCTCGCCATGCTGGCCGACAAGTTCCCCATCGTGTCAATCGAAGACGGCATGCACGAAGGCGACTGGGAAGGCTGGAAGATTCTCACCGAGAAGCTCGGCAAGAAGATTCAGCTTGTCGGCGACGATCTGTTCGTGACGAACACGCGCATTCTGAAAGAAGGCATCGAGAAGGGCATCGCCAACTCGATCCTCATCAAGATCAACCAGATCGGCACGCTAACGGAAACGTTCGCGGCGATCGAAATGGCGAAGCGCGCGGGTTACACGGCGGTCATTTCGCATCGTTCGGGCGAGACCGAAGATTCGACCATCGCGGACATCGCGGTCGGCCTGAACGCCGGTCAGATCAAGACGGGTTCGCTGTCGCGTATCGATCGCATTTCGAAGTACAATCAGTTGTTGCGCATCGAGGAAGATCTCGGCGATATCGCCAGCTATCCGGGCAAGTCGGCTTTTTATAATCTGCATTAAAGACGGCTAAAGTTTTTCGCCGCTTTGATCGATAGACGTCGTTTAGTCCTATTTTTCAGCCTGCCGCCCACGGATTCTTGCCGCCGGGCGGCGCTTCTTCTTTCGGCTCTTCGAATGCGGCTCGTCACTGTCGTTCTGATTTTGTTGCTCGCAGTTATCCAATATCCGCTCTGGTGGGGCCACGGCGGCTGGTTGCGCGTGCACGAATTGCAGCAGCAGCTCGCGCAGCAGAACGACAAGAACACCAATCTCAAGCTTCGTAACGAACGCGTTCAGGGCGAAGTGCAGGACTTGCAGAACGGCACCAGCGCTGTCGAAGAGCGTGCGCGCTATGAGATGGGGATGGTCAAGGACAGCGAGGTTTTCGTGCAGTTCGTCGCGCCCAATTCGACCGCGCCGGTGAGTTCGGCGAACTTGCCGAGCATGAATGGCTCGACGCGCGGGCAGGTATCGGCAGCACCGTTGAGGGTGGTGCCGCATCCGGTATCGCGTTCGAAGCAGGAGTTGCGCGAGCTGGACAAGAAAGCGCAGAAGGAAAAAGCGGCGGAGGCGACGAAGAAGGCGCAGGGGCAGTAAGGCTGTTTCAGCAAGATCGGCATAGGGGACCGTGCCCCTGCCACACCGCCCGGCATGCGGGTCGGCACCGGGCGGTTCGGGAAGTTGAGGTTATGAGAGTCGAGGGACGCCCAGTTGATCAAAGTAAGCAAGGTTCAGCACGCTGTTGAGCAACTGCCCACTGTTGCGCCGCCAGCGGCGACTGTTAGCCG
>LELG01000038.1 GCA_001045575.1 Candidatus Burkholderia pumila | reverse complement strand
CGCTCCCATGTCGAGTTCTCCGGCTTACTCGCCGCTCCTCTCCGTTTGGGCCTTATGCCCGCTGCTGACTCCTGCGCGGCGGTCAGCGATTCTTACGAGTCGGTCAGTCCTGGTTGCAGGATACCGCGCAAAGCCCAACCGCCTTCACCACACACCCGCCAGATCTACCACCCCGGGCCCGGGCTCGCTCGTCCGCCCGGGTAGGCCCTGGTTTCTGTTTGTCAGGCCATGGCCTTTGGTACACACTTCCTTCAAACCCCGCCTCACGACGACGCCCTTGCATTTCGCTAGTCCTTTACCACCATCAGGTTGGACAGGGAACTCCCACCCCCAAGCTGTTGTGCATGCGCGGCGCACCAAAAAAAACTCGCCAGCGCGGCGGCTTCATTCTGGTGCGTACCGTAATCAACGCTTCATGGCAGATTGGACTTCCCTCGAATCCTGCCCGCCGTTCTTCTGCCGGGCGGGTTCGCGCTCTAATTAAGCGTCGATTATTGCACGCCCGTCGTTTTCTCCATCAGGCGACGGCGCCTGTAGTTCCTGCGCCTCGCCGCGATACTTGATGGCTTCGTGCGCATGGCCCTGAATCTTGTCCTTGTGACGGACGACCTGCCGGTCCAGCTTGTCTACCATCAGGTCGATGGCGGCATACATATCAGCGTCACAACTTTCGATAAAAATGTCCTTGCCCTTGAGGTGCAGGTTGATTTCTGTCTTCTGCCGCTTTTCCTTTTCCCTATGATTGTCGACCGAGAGGACGACGTTACCGTCGATCACTTGATCGAAATGACGGAGCACCCTGTCCAGTTTCGTGATCACGTACTCGCGCAAGGCAGGCGTCAATTCGAGGTGATGTCCACTGATCTTCAGATTCATAGTTGCTCTCCAAGCTAGGGGCCGTCGGAACCACGAGGCTCGTCCGGATACCGGTCTGCCATGCGTTCTGCCCACATGCACTGAACCACGCGTGAAGTAGACGCATGGGCCGGCTCGTCCGCGCTTTCGCGATACGGCCGGTAAACGCCCAACGCGACATGCGATGGATTACAGCGACGGGTCTAAAGAGACTTGCGCAGATTCACTGCCGAGATCTTGAGCACTTCGCGGTATTTTGCGACCGTACGGCGCGCCACCACGAAGCCCTGTTTCGCCAGCAGTTCGGCGATGCGGCTGTCTGAAAGAGGAGTTTTGGGGTCTTCCGCTCCTATCAGTTGCTTATTAGGGCCTGGATCGCCGTGGACGATGCCGCGCCTCCTGTGTCAGTCGAAACGTGCGATCCGAAGAAGTACTTGAACTCCAGCGTACCGAATGGAGTGAGCATGTACTTGCCCGTTGTCACACGCGAAACTGTCGACTCGTGCAAACCCAGCGTATCAGCAATCGCCCTCAAAACCAAGGGCCGCATGGCGATTTCGCCATGTGCGAAAAAGTTCTTCTGACGCTCGACAATGGCCTGTGCGACACGAAGAATGGTTTCGAAACGTTGCTGGATGCTCTTGATCAGCCAACGCGCTTCTTGCAACTGCTGACGCAGCGAAGAACCGCTGCCCGGATCGCCCCGGTTGTTCCGCAGAATGTTCGTGTACAGATGGTTGATCCGCAGCTTCGGCACGATCTCCGGATTCAGCTCTGCCGTCCATCCGCTCGCCATCTTGCGCACCAGAATGTCCGGCACGACATAATCCGCCTCACCCTTTCCGTACGCTGCACCCGGAAAAGGTTCCAGCGATTTGATCAGCAGATGTGCGTCCCGCAGCGCGTCGTCGCTCGCCTTGAGTTGCTTGCGCAACCGCGAGAAATCGCGCGCGGCGAGCAATTCTAGGTGATTGTTGACGATGTCCAGCGCAAGCTTACGCGTAGGCGACGTATCCAGCCGCAATATAACTGCAGCTTCAGACACCCGATGCCGACCGCCCGCCGACTCCCGGCGGGTCGAAACTCTGCAGCAACGCGAGTGCCGCGCTCAGTTCGTCGACATCGACTTCTTCGGGAAGATCGGCACGAATTTCTTCGAGCGTCGAGGTGAGGTAACCGTCCTCGTCCAGCGATTCGATCAGAAACTTGATCAGCGCACGGTCGCGCTGATTCGCCGATGTCATGCGCAACTGCGCCGTCAGGTGGTCGCGCAGCGTGGTGGTCGATTCGTGGATTTGCAGCGGCGGAAGGTCGTCGTCGGACACGTTGTTCGAGCGGCCGTAGTCTTCGAGATTCCATGAACTCGTGTCCGAGCCGCTGTTCGCGCCAAGGCCGTTGTACTCGTCGACGCCTTGCGGCTCGCTGTTTTCCGAGTGCTCGGAGGACGACGAACTCGATGACGAACCGTTGTTCATCATGGGCTCAGATGTGAGCGTGGACTGCGCCGGCGAAGCGATCAGCGAGCCGTCCGCTGCTACGCGCAACGGGCTGGAAATCCAGTCGTCGTTTTCGAGCAGCGGATTCTGCGCGATCGCCATAGCGACTTCCTGCTGCAGTTCGAGCGTGGACAATTGCAGCAGCCGGATAGACTGCTGAAGTTGCGGGGTCAGCGCAAGATGCTGCGAGAGGCGGAGTTGGAGGCTGGCTTTCATGGCAATTTTAACCATTGTAGAGAGTTTGCCACGCGCGCGAAACCTCGCGGCGACTCCCAAAAAGCCATGCCGCCCAGGTGGGCGTCACGTAACTTTTGCTGCACATGTTTTGTTGCGACGCGGTAATCGAAAGGCCGCGTTTCATGCGGAAAACTACATGCGGAAATGCTCGCCAAGATAGACGCGCCGCACGTTCTCGTTCTCGACGATCTCGTCCGGCGCACCGGCCGCAAGCACGCTGCCATCGCTGATGATGTACGCGTGATCGCAAATGCCGAGCGTCTCGCGGACGTTGTGGTCCGTGATGAGCACGCCGATATTGCGCTGCTTCAGAAATTTCACGATCTTCTGGATTTCCAGAACTGCAATCGGGTCGACGCCGGCGAACGGTTCATCGAGCAGGATGAAGCTCGGATTGGTTGCCAGCGCCCGCGCGATTTCCACGCGCCGACGCTCGCCGCCCGACAGCGACAGCGCCGGGTTCTCGCGCAAATGCGCGATCTGCAATTCATCGAGCAGCGCTTCGGCGCGCTCGGTGGTGGCGTCCTTCGAGAGCCGCTTGCCCGATGTATCCGTCTGCAATTCGAGCACTGCGCGAATATTCTGCTCGACCGTCAGTTTCCGGAACACCGATGCTTCCTGAGGCAGATACGAAAAGCCGAGATGTGCGCGCTGGTGAATGGGCAACAAGCTGATCGACGTGCCGTCGAGCACGATTTCACCGGCATCGAGCGGCACGAGACCGACGATCATGTAGAACGACGTCGTCTTGCCCACGCCATTCGGACCGAGCAGGCCGACGACTTCGCCGCTTTTCACATCGAGCGACACGTCCTTGACGACGGTGCGCGAGCCGTAACGCTTCTTCAGATTGCGGACGACGAGTGAACTCGACTTGCCGTCCGGCTGGCTTTGAGGCATGGCGGGAGCGTTCACTGCTGCGGCGTTCCTTTGATCGATTCGGACGGGGAGAGAGTCGCGGGCGCACCATCCAGCGGCGCTGCGCCACCGTTGCGCGGCGCGAGCATCGCGCGCACGCGGCCGGACGGATTGCCGGGCGCGGCCTGATCCTTGCCGGCGCTCGCCGTGTAGAAGTCTTTCTGCCCGTCGTACGTGATGACGCTGCCGTGCACTTCGTCCTGCACGTTCTTCAGTCCTTGCAGACGGCGCACGACGGCGCGCGTGATTAACTTGGTGAAGTCGTTCTTGCCGTCGTAGTCGATGCGCACCGCGTTACCGTCAATGTACTCGCCGACGCCATCGCGCTTCTGGCGGAAGTACGACAGATTATTGCTCGTCGACATGCCCGTCGCATATTGATAACCCTGCGGATCCTGCATGATCTCGACGCGGTCCGCCTTGATGACGATCGTGCCTTTGGTTGCGACGACATGGCCGGTGAAGATGTTCTTCTGGTTCAGGTCGTCATAGGACATGTTGTCCGCTTCGATATTGAGCGGCTTTTGCTGGTCGGCCTTTTCGGCGTCCGCCACGGGCGCAAACAGCGCGACGAGCGCAGCAATGGCGGCCACGAGCCCGGCACGCGTGGCGGGCTCGATGCTGCCGTCGGGACGAGGGAAGCTTTCGTTCATGCAGTCACACTTCGGAATTGGATGCCCGGGATTTGAATTACTTGGAAGATCCGCCATTGAGGTCCGAGACGGCGATCGCACCGCGCACGTTACCGAAGAGCTTCATTTCCTGGGTGACGTTGTTGTAGTTCATGCCGTTGGCGGTCATCGCTGACGGACCGCGCTGAAGTCTAACCGGTTTTTCCGTTTCGATGACATCGTCGTTGACCAGCACGCGAAAATGCTGCGAATCTGCCTGCATCTGCGGATCTCCGTAACCGGTCGCCCGGAGAATGCGCGCATTGTCGTAGAGATCCACGATGGACACATCACCATTCACCGTGCCGCGCTGCGCCATGGCCGTGACGGTGGGTTTCATTGGCTGGAACATGCGCATGGCGGGCAGGGTAAGGTCGCTGTTCTCGTCGTCCTCATAATGCACCAGCGTTTTCGCCGTCAGCCGATATTGCGTCGTGCCGGTCGTGTCGAGTTCGGAAACCGAAAGGTTTTCGGCGAAATAGTCGGCGGTGTGGCGCTTCG
Organism: Candidatus Burkholderia pumila; assembly: GCA_001045575.1. Classification (GTDB taxonomy): domain Bacteria; phylum Pseudomonadota; class Gammaproteobacteria; order Burkholderiales; family Burkholderiaceae; genus Caballeronia; species Caballeronia pumila. The sequence continues at coordinate 13,274 of LELG01000038.1, read as the reverse complement.
ACTGTTCCGGCGCTTGCGGGCCGGACGGCAGCGTGGCTTGCAGCAACCAGTAAGTACCGCCCGCGAGCGCGGCCACCGCGAGCAGCGGCACCAGCGAGGGGAGCTTTCCGGGGCGCGGCATGGCGTCAGGCTCCGAGCGATGCGGCGAGCATCTCGTCGTAGCGATTTTGCGCGCGCAGAATCGCGTCGCAGACTTCGCGCACCGCGCCGTAGCCGCCGCGCGCTTCCGCGACCCAATGCACGCGCTGGATCACTTCCGAATGCGCATTTGCCGGCACTGCCGCAAAGCCGCAGCGGCGCATCACGGCGAGGTCGGGCCAGTCGTCGCCCATATAGCCGCACTGGTCCGCCGACACGCCCGCTTTCTGCAACAGTTCCGCCAGCGCAACCGTCTTGTCTTGGACGCCATGAAACAGATGCGTGATGCTCAGTTCCTTCGCGCGCGCGTTGACGATACCCGACTTGCGCCCGGTGATGATCGCCGTCTGCACGCCGATGCGTTCGAGCATCTTTACGCCGTAGCCGTCGAGCGAATTGAACGACTTCATGAAGTCACCCTCGGCGGTAAAGTACAGGCTGCCGTCGGTGAATACACCGTCGACATCGAAAATCATGAGTTTGATGCGGCTCGCGCGTTCGGCGGCGCTTGCGTTGGGCGACAGCGGCGCGAGGGCGGCAGCAGGGTTTTGCGCCATCAGATCACCTTCTTGGAGAACAGGTCGTGCATGTTGAGCGCGCCGATCAGGTTCGCGTTCTCGTCGACGACCAGCATCTGATTGATGCGATACCGCTCCATCAGTTCCACGGTTGCCACCGCAAGATGGTCCGGACCGATCGTGCGCGGATTACGGGTCATGACATCGGCGAGTTTCATCGAGCGGAAGTCGCCGTCGCGCTGAAGCACGCGGCGCAGGTCGCCGTCCGTGAAAATGCCTTCAACGTGATTGTTGCCGTTGATGACCGCCGTCATGCCCATGCGCTTGTCTGTAATCTGGAACAGTGCGTCCGAAATGGTTGCGTCGAGCGAAACGACCGGCACTTCGCCGCCGATGCGCATCACGTCGCGTACATAAGTGAGCAGGCGGCGTCCTAGCGTGCCGCCGGGATGGGAACGCGCAAAGTCGTCGGGGCCGAAGCCGCGTGCGTCGAGCACGGCGACGGCGAGCGCGTCGCCAAGCGCCATTGCTGCGGTCGTGCTGGCGGTGGGCGCGAGATTCATCGGGCACGCTTCCTTTTCGACGCGTGCGTTCAGATGCATGTCCGCCAGTTGCGCGAGGCTCGATTCCGGACGCCCGGTGATCGCAATAAACTTCGTGCCAAGACGCTTGATGAGCGGCAAAATGGCGACGAGTTCTTCAGTTTCGCCCGAGTTCGACAGCGCGATGAAAATGTCATCTGCGGTGACCATGCCGAGGTCGCCGTGACTCGCCTCGGCGGGATGCACGAAGAACGCAGGCGTACCCGTGCTTGCGAGCGTCGCAGCGAATTTGCGCGCGACGTGGCCCGACTTGCCGATGCCCGACACGACCACGCGACCCTTGCAGCCGAGCAGCGTTTCGACCGCATTGGTGAAGTTTTCGTCGAGGAGGTCGGACAGGCCGCGGACGGTGTCGGCTTCGATCTGAATTACGTTGCGAGCCAGCGCCAATGCTTGGTCGCCATTGATTTTCGCTATCATGTGCGGAGTATAGCAAAGGCACAACATGTACGCCGCCCTCGACGGCGGGCCGTGCGCCACCGCCTATTCGCCCCCGCAGGCCCTGTCGTCAGGGGCTTTTCAAGATGCCGGCGCGCTCCTCGGAGACGCTCCGGAACACTGACGAATGAGGACGTTAGACGGATGATCTCTCCGCTCGAAATGACCCTGCTGCTACTGCTGTGCTCAGTGGTGGGCGTCGTCGTATTTCGATACTTCAATCTGCCGCCGATGCTCGGCTACCTGACTGTCGGCATTATTGTCGGGCCGCATGCTGCCGGTATCGCGCCGGATACAGATCGCGCGCAGCATCTCGCCGAATTCGGCGTCGTGTTCCTGATGTTTTCCATCGGACTGGAGTTTTCGCTGTCGAAGCTGCGGTCAATGTGGCGCATCGTGTTCGGCCTCGGCGCGAGCCAGGTCGGCACGACCATCGCGCTGACGATGATCTTCGGCTGGATCGCGCACTTCTTCATGCCGATGTCGTGGCAAGCCAGCTTCGCGCTCGGCGGCGCAATCTCGATGTCGTCGACGGTCATCGTCAGCAAGTTGCTCGTGGAGCGGCTCGAACTTGAATCGGAGCACGGGCGCAATATTTTCGGCGTGCTGCTGTTCCAGGATCTGGCGGTCGTGCCGCTGCTGATCATCATCGCGGCATTCGGCAACGGCAATTCGTCGCAGCTTGCGATGTGGCTCGGCATCGCGGCGATCAAGATCGTCGTCGCGCTGACGGTGCTGCTGTTCATCGGCCAGAAGTTCATGTCGCGCTGGTTCGATTTGGTCGCGCGCCGCCGCTCGCAAGAGCTGTTCATGCTGAACCTGCTGCTCGTGACCCTCGGTGCCGCGTTCATCACCGATAAATTCGACCTGTCGCTCGCGCTCGGCGCGTTCATCGCGGGGATGCTGATTGCGGAGACACCTTACCGGCATCAGGTGGAAGAGGACATCAAGCCGTTCCGCGATGTGCTGCTCGGACTGTTCTTCGTCACGACCGGCATGCTGCTGAATCCGCGAGTGATCTGGGAACATCCGTTTCTGGTGCTCAGCTTCTTCGTCGTGCCCATTTTGCTCAAGGCCGTGATGATTACCGCGCTCGCTCGCGCGTTCAGCTCGCCGCAGGGCGTGGCCATGCGCACCGGGCTGAATCTCGCGCAAGCAGGCGAGTTCGGCTTCGTGCTGATGAACTTGATTCTGGACTCGCATCTCGTCGATTCCACCATCCTGCAAGCCATCCTCGCCGCGATGCTGCTCTCCATGCTCGCCGCGCCGTTCATCATTCAGAACGCAGACAGGATAGTGCTGCGGTTGTCATCAACGGAATGGATGCTGCAATCCTTGCAGATGACGAAGATTGCGACGCAAAGCCTGAAGCAGAGCGGCCACGTGATCATTTGCGGCTACGGGCGCTCGGGCCAAAACCTCGCGCGCATGCTTGAACACGAAGGCCTTTCCTACGTCGCGCTGGACCTCGACCCGGATCGTGTGGCGGCAGCGGCGGCGGGCGAATCCGTCGTGTTCGGCGATGCCGGACGGCGCGAATCGCTGCTGGCGGCGGGTTTGCATCGTGCGGCTACGGTGGCGATTACGTATGCAAACACGCCGTCGGCCATGCGCGTGCTGCACAATATCCACGAATTGCAGCCGACGTTGCCCGTGATCGTCCGCACAGTCGATGATGCCGATCTCGAAAAGCTTACCGCCGCGGGTGCGACGGAAGTGATTCCTGAAATCGTCGAAGGCAGTCTGATGCTGGCGTCGCATACGCTCGTGCTGATGGGCGTGCCGATGCGCCGCGTCGTGCGCCGCGTCGAAGAGATGCGCGCCGAGCGTTACAGCTTGCTGCGCGGCTATTTCCACGGCCGCGACGACAACGATGACGACGATGGCCACGAGCAGGTGCGGCTACAATCCGTACCGATCGATGAAAAATCCGAAGCTGTCGGGCGCTCGCTCGACGATCTCGGATTGGTCGGCAAGGATGTCGAGGTGACGGCAATTCGCCGTCACGGCATCCGAGGCATAAAACCCGGCCCCGAAACCAAGCTGCGCGCAAACGACATCGTCGTGCTGTGCGGCCTGCCCGAAGTGCTGGCGCAAGCCGAGGAACGGCTTTCGCGCTATCGCCGGGCGGCGTAAATCTTCAACTCATGGTGAGCGCGGCCTGACAGCGCGCTCCGAAGAAGTCATGTCCATTACCTCTTCGAACGCCACGCCTGATGCCGCGCATTTCATCCAGTCCCGCGTGCGCACCGTCGAACTGGCCGCAGCCCGGCGTGCAGTTCCGCGACATCACGCCGGTCCTGCAAGACCGCAGCGCATTGCGCACACTGATCGACCTGTTAGTGCAGCGTTATATCGATGCCGATATCAACGTGATCGCCGGCATGGATGCGCGCGGTTTCATTATCGGGCCGATTCTGGCGTACGAACTGAGCCTCGGTTTCGTGCCCATTCGGAAAAAGGGCAAGCTGCCGTACAAGACGCTGTCGCAGTCGTACGACCTGGAATACGGCAGCGCGACCGTCGAGATTCACGAGAATGCGTGCAAGCCGGGCGACCGCGTGATGATCGTCGAGACGATCTCGTCGCAACCGGCGGCACGATGATGGCGGGCAAGATGCTCGTCGAGCGTTTGGGCGCGGAAGGGGGAAGCGGGGGCGATCATCGATCTGCCGGATCTCGGGGGCTCGAAGTTGCTGCGCGATAACGGCGTGCCGCTATACGTCGTGTGCGAATTCGGCGGGCATCGATGCCTAATTTTTTCTCCTTTTTCTTGCCGCTTCGGTTGCCATTACCGTCGCGCCCGGTCCGGACAATCTGCAAATGCTCGCGCGCGGCATTTCGCAAGGACGGCTCTCGGGCGTCGCGCGGCGTTTGGCTTCGTTTGCGGCGTGATTTTTCATACGACGCTCGCAGCGTTCGGCATTGCCGCGCTGCTGAAATCGTCGCCGGTGGCGTTTCAGGCGGTGAAGCTCGCGGGCGCAGCGTATCTCGTGTGGAATTGGCATCAAGGCGCTGCGCAGTCAGGGGCTCGCGACGGCGCATGAGCGCGCTGCGCACCCCGCTGCGACGGTGTTCCGCCAGAGCGTCATCGGCAACATGCTGAATCCGAAGGTCACGCTGTTCTTCATCGTATTTCTGCCGCAATTCGTCGATCCGCACGGCGCGCAAAGCGTCATGCTGCAGATGGTTCGAGCTCGGCGGCTTGTTCATGCTGCAAACGATCGTCGTGTTCTCGGCGTTCGGGATCGGCGCGGGGATGATCGGCGCGTGGCTGAAACGCCGTCCGCGCGTCGGCGTATGGCTTGGATCGGCTCGTGGGTGTGACGTTTATCGCGCTGGGCATTCGCGTCGCGCTGCGCGACTGATTTTCGCCTATGACACTTCCTACCATCACCGCCACGCGCCGTTTTGACGTGTCCGCGCACGTGCCACTTTATATCGATGAAGAACGCGTCGGCTGGATTCGCCGTTTCGACGTGGATTCCCTGCGCCACTGGCCTTTTTCGGAATCGACGACGATGCTGTGCGCTTGCATCTGGAAACCGTCGACGCCCGCCCGACCGCGCTCGAAGAAGTGACAAAGCGCTCGAAGCCGAAGGCAAAGGCAAAATCCCCGGCTGGCGCAACGAAACCTACGCCATCCGCAGCGACTTCGACGCGCCGCCGCTCGCGTTCATCGAGCGCGCTGCGTCGCGGTTCTTTGGCACGATGACGTACGCGGTGCATCTGAACGGCATCGTAAAATATCGAGATGGCGCGCCGAAGCTGTGGATCGCGCGCCGCAGCGATACCAAGGCCACCGATCTGGCATGCTCGATAACGTGGTTGCGGGCGACATCGGTTGGGGCTTCGCGCTGATGCCGACGTTCGTCAAGGAATGCTGGGAAGAGGCGGGCATGAGTGCCGAACTTGCATCGACGGCGGTGCCGGGGCGCACGGTTCACGTGCTGCAACCGCTGCCGGAAAGCACGCAGGCGGAGCAGATCTTCATGTACGTGTACGACATCGAGTTGCCGAAAGACTTCACGCCGCGCAATCAGGATGGCGAAGTCGGGGGAGCATCGGCTGGAACGGATCGATGACGTCGCGCGCTGGATCGAAGGCAAGCTAATCGTCGATGTCAGCGCCTCGCCACGCTCGATTGCATGCTGCGCCGCCAGTGGATCGATGAAGACGCGTGCGAAGGCATCGCCGTGCTCTTCGACGCACCGCAAATTTACGAAGCTACGAACGAGGAAAGGTCATGTCGACCGAACATAGTTTTTATCTGAAGTTGTCGTGCCCGGATCGGCCGGGAATCGTGCATGCCGTGTCCGGTTTCTTGTTCAATCTCGGCGCGAATATTCTCGACTCGGCGCAGTTTGGCGACAGCCACACCGGCAAGTTCTTTATGCGCGTGCATTTTCAGCAGGTTGGCGGTGGTCCGGGCATCGATGTGCTGCGCACGTTGTTCGGCACGCTCGCCGATGAGTTCGACATGTCGTGGGAACTGCACGATGCTTCCGTGAAGCCGCGCGTCGTCATCATGGTGTCGAAGATCGGGCACTGCTTGAACGATCTGCTGTTCCGTTATCGCACCGGGCAATTGCCGATCGAGATTCCGGCGATCGTGTCGAACCACAAGAATTTTTATCATCTCGCGACGAGCTATGACATACCGTTTCATCATTTGCCGTTGATGAACGCGACGCCGGAAGGGAAGGCGGCGCAGGAGGCCCGCATGCTCGAAATCATCGAGCAGCATCAGACTGATCTTGTCGTGCTTGCGCGCTATATGCAGATTCTGTCGGCCGATTTGTGCGAGAAGCTCGCGGGACGCGCGATCAATATTCACCACTCACTTCTGCCGAGTTTCAAGGGCGCGAAGCTTTATTACCAGGCGTTCGATCATGGCGTGAAGCTGATCGGCGCGACGGCGCATTATGTGACGTCGGATCTGGATGAAGGGCCGATCATCGAGCAGGAAGTTGAGCGTGTGGATCACAATATGACGCCGGAGCAGCTTGCCGCTATTGGACGCAATGTCGAATGCGTGACGCTCGCGCGGACGGTTAAGTGGCATGTGGAGCATCGGATCGTGCTGAATGGGCACAAGACGGTTGTGTTTCGTTGATGTTTTTGGGTGCTGCTGTTGTTTTGCTAATACATAAAATCAAGACTACAGCAGCAGCACCCAAACAAACCAAAACCGCAAAAACAAAAACCGCTATACAAGCCGCAAATACACAAGCTCGCGCTTGATATACGCGTAGAAAATAGGCGCAGCGATCACGCCAGGCAAGCCGAAAGCCGCCTCCATCGCCAGCATGGCAAGCAGCAGCTCCCAGGCCCGCGCCTCAATCTGCCCGCCAATGATCCGCGCATTCAAAAAGTACTCAAGCTTATGGATGAGGATCAAAAACGCGAGCGACGCCACCGCCGTCCCGAACGAAACGGAAAGCGAAATCCCGACGATGATCGTATTCGAGATGAGATTCCCGATCACCGGCAGCAACCCGACGATAAAAGTGATCAGAACCAGCGTCTTCGACAGCGGCAAACGCTCGTGAAAAATCGGCAACGCGACCAGCAGATAAAGCGCGGTAAAAACCGCATTGATCGCCGAAATCTTGATCTGCGCGAAGACGATGCGCCGGAACGCATCGGTGAACCGCGTCACACGGGCCACAAGCGCAGTAGAAAGCGGCAGCCGATGCTGCGACGACCGCGGCGCACTAACTGCGATGATCGCGCCAATAATCATCCCGATCACGATATGCCCCAGCCCACGCGCCATCTCCTTGCCGCCTTGCTGCAGCATCTCGGCGTGCCGGTGCATCAGTTCAGTGGCTTTTTCCTTCATCTGCACGGAATCCACTGGCAGATAATTGGCAATCCAGTCCGGCACGGAAAGCCGCGCGCTCGACGTGATGTTCATCAACTGGTCGAGCAACTTCTGAAGGCTCGGATAATCGAGCTCGATATGCTCGATAGTCGCAAGTGTCGCGCCCGTCAATCCGCCGACGATGATCGCCGAAATCAACCCGACCGCGATCAGCCGCGCGCCTCTGCTGACCACATGCCGCTCGATGGCCGGCGTGATCATGTGCGTCAACTGGAACACCAGCATACCGGCCAGCAGCGTGCCGAGCAGCTTCAGTTCGAGCACGCTCCACATTGCCACGAACGCGAGAATGTAGCTGCCGATCTCCACCGCCGACAGCTTCGGCAAACTCATGTCGCTCGTCAGCCTGACGGGGTGCGCGGGCAGGTCCCGTACGCGTCGCTCTTCGGTGGCTGCTTCGTTGCGCTTCGCCATGACTGCGTTCCTTTTCCTGCTGCGGATGACGGTCATCGTGTACTTTTTCCTGCGCCCGAGCACCTAAGCAAGAATCACGCCGCGGACTTGGGCCTTTGCAGCAAAGGTGCCAGATATCGGCCGGTAAAGCTCGCCTTGGTTTTTGCGACCTGCTCCGGTGTCCCCTGCGCGATGATTTGCCCGCCGCCAGCGCCGCCTTCAGGTCCCAGATCGATGACCCAGTCGGCAGTTTTGATCACGTCGAGATTATGCTCGATGATGACCACCGTGTTGCCCTGATCTCGCAGTCTATTTACCACTTCGAGCAGCAACGCGATGTCATGAAAGTGCAATCCGGTCGTCGGCTCGTCCAGGATATACAGCGTCCGACCCGTGTCGCGCTTGCTCAGTTCCAGCGAGAGCTTGACGCGCTGGGCTTCGCCGCCGGATAGCGTCGTCGCCGACTGGCCGAGGCGGATGTAGCCGAGGCCAACATCGAGCAGCGTTTTGAGCTTGCGCGCGACGACCGGCACCGGCTTGAAGAACTCGTGCGCGGATTCGACCGTGAGATCGAGCACTTCGCTGATGTTCTTGCCCTTGTACTGCACTTCGAGCGTCTCACGGTTGTAGCGCTTGCCGTGGCAGACGTCGCAGGGCACGTAGACATCGGGCAGAAAGTGCATTTCCACCTTGATGACGCCATCGCCCTGACACGATTCGCAGCGCCCGCCCTTGACGTTGAACGAGAAGCGGCCGGAATCGTAGCCGCGTTCCTTCGCCGCCGGCAAACTGGCGAACAGTTCGCGGATGGGCGTGAACAGTTCCGTATAAGTGGCCGGATTCGAACGCGGCGTGCGTCCGATGGGCGACTGATCGACAGCGATCACTTTGTCGAAGTATTCGAGACCTTCGATAGATTCGTACGGCGCAGGCTCTGTCGATGAACCGTACAAATGCTGCGCGACCGCATGCTGCAACGTGTCGTTGATGAGCGTCGACTTGCCCGAGCCGGACACGCCTGTCACGCAGGTTAGCAGGCCGATCGGCAGATCGAGGGTCACGCGCTTCAGGTTGTTGCCGTGCGCTTCGACGATGCGCAGCCGCCGCTCGTCCGGTTGGTTCCGCTTCTCTGGATAACCAATCGTGCGCTTGCCGGACAGGTACTGTCCGGTGATCGAATTGGTGTCCTTCTGCACCTGCGCGGGCGTTCCCTGCGCGACGATCATGCCGCCGTGCACGCCCGCGCCCGGTCCCATATCGACGACGTAATCGGCCATGCGGATCATGTCTTCGTCGTGCTCGACGACGATCACAGAATTGCCAATATCGCGCAGATGCTTGAGCGTGGCGATCAGGTGGTCGTTATCGCGCTGATGCAGGCCGATGGACGGTTCATCGAGCACATACATGACGCCCGTGAGCCCCGAGCCGATCTGCGATGCCAGTCGGATACGCTGCGCCTCGCCGCCCGACAGCGTTTCTGCGCTGCGCTCCAGCGACAGGTAATCCAGCCCGACGTTATTCAGGAACGACAGCCGCGCGGTGATTTCCTTGATGACCTTGTCTGCAATCTCGCCCTTCGCGCCTTCCAGACGCAGCGCCTGGAAATAGCCGAGCGCATCGCGCAGCGGCCAGCCGCTGATTTCGTAGATGCCGCGCGCGTCGTCGCCGGAACCGACTTTCACGAAACGCGCCTCGCGCCGCAGACGCGTGCCTTCGCACGCCGGACATGCCTGATTGTTCTGATACTTCGCAAGTTCCTCGCGCACCGCGGCGGAATCCGTATCGCGGTAACGCCGTTCCAGATTTGGCAGAATCCCTTCGAAGGCATGCTCGCGGACCGACGCACGCCCGCGCTCATTGATGTATGAGAACGGAATCGACTGCTTGCCCGAGCCGTATAGCAGAATTTTGCGCACCTTTTCCGGCAAGTCCTCGAAAGGCGCGTCTATATCGAACTCGTAGAACACTGCAAGGCTTTGCAGCATCTGGAAGTAAAACTGATTGCGCCGGTCCCAGCCCTTCACCGCGCCCGCCGCCAGCGACAGCGACGAATGCGCGACCACGCGCTTCGGATCGAAGAACGTAATTTGCCCCAAGCCGTCGCATTGCGGGCACGCGCCCATCGGATTGTTGAACGAGAACAGACGCGGTTCGAATTCCGGCAGCGAGTACGAGCAGATCGGGCACGCGAACTTCGAGCTGAAGAATCTCTCGTTCTCCGTTTCCATTTCCAGCGCGATGGCGCGGCCATCGGCCAGACGCAGCGCCGTTTCGAACGATTCCGCCAGCCGCTGCTTCCTGTCCAGCCGCACCTTCAGCCGGTCGATGACAACATCGATCGTGTGTTTGTCGTTTTTCTTAAGCTTCGGCAGCGAATCCACTTCGTAAATCTTGGCGACACCTTCGTTCGCCGTGCCGCCGCCCGAGCGGATGCGAAAGCGGATGAAACCCTGTGCCTGCATTTCTTCGAACAACTCGACGTGCTCACCTTTCCGGTCGACGACGACCGGCGCAAGGATCATCAGCTTCATCTCTTCGGGGAGCGCAAGCGCGGCGTCGACCATCAGCGAAACGCTTTGCGCTTCGAGCGGAATCAGGTGATCGGGGCAGTACGGCGTGCCGACGCGTGCGTAAAGTAGTCGCAGGTAATCGTGGATTTCCGTGACCGTGCCAACCGTCGAACGCGGATTGTGCGACGTCGCTTTCTGTTCGATGGAAATGGCCGGCGACAAGCCTTCGATCAGGTCTACGTCGGGCTTTTCCATCAACTGCAAAAATTGCCGGGCGTACGCGGAGAGGCTTTCCACGTAGCGGCGCTGGCCTTCGGCGTAGAGCGTATTGAACGCGAGCGACGATTTGCCCGAGCCGGACAACCCCGTGATCACGACCAGTTTGTGACGCGGCAAGTCGAGACTGACGTTCTTCAGATTGTGGGTGCGAGCCCCGCAAATACGAATTTCTTCCACGTGTTATCTACCGGTTCCGAGCGAGCGGAAAGGGAGAGGAATTAAATCTGCTATTATAACGAATTTTGCAGAGGGCGCGGCGCGCCCGCGCCAGCCAGTAAGGCGCGCGAAGGGATTCTGCCGGTCTGATGCACGACGTACTGCGCCCGGCAGTAGTTTCATATAAGTAAGTAGTGCCGTTTCGAGCAAGAACAAGGCGACCGGGCCTCCAGGCCGAAACCGACCAGATCAGCTTTATCACATCCTTTTCCCGTTTCGTTTCTGATGTCCAATCCGTCTGCTACGTCCACACGTCTGAGCGCACCGGAGTTGCGCGCGACCGTGTCGCTCGCTGCCATTTTCGCGCTGCGCATGCTCGGCCTCTTCATGATCATGCCGGTGTTTTCCATCTACGCGAAAACCATCCCCGGCGGCGACAACGTCGTGCTGGTGGGCATCGCGCTGGGCGCGTACGGCGTCACGCAATCGATGCTCTACATCTTCTACGGATGGATCTCCGACAAGCTCGGACGTAAGCCGGTCATCGCGTTCGGCTTGCTCGTGTTCGCCATCGGCAGCTTCATCGCGGCGATCGGGCACTCGATGGCGTGGATCATCGCCGGGCGCGTGATTCAGGGCATGGGCGCGGTGTCGTCGGCGGTGATTGCGTTCATCGCAGACCTCACGCATGAGGAAAACCGCACCAAGGCGATGGCGATGGTCGGCGGTTCCATCGGCGTGTCGTTCGCGGTGGCGATCGTCGGTGCTCCGATCGTGTTCCACTGGGTTGGCATGAGTGGGCTGTTCACGATGATCGGCGCGCTGTCGATCGTCGCGGTCGGCATGGTGCTGTGGATCGTGCCCGATGCGCCGAAGCCGCCTGTTCACGTCAAAGCACCGTTCGTGGAAGTGCTGCACAACGTCGAACTGCTTCGTCTGAACTTCGGCGTGCTCGTGTTGCACGCGACGCAGACCGCGCTGTTCCTCGTCGTGCCGCGCATTCTGGAATCGGGCGGGCTGCCGGTGGCATCGTACTGGAAAATTTACTTGCCTGTAATGGCGCTCGCCTTCGTGATGATGGTTCCGGCGATCATCGCCGCGGAAAAGCGCGGCAAGATGAAGATCGTGATGCTGTCGGCCATTTTGCTGATCCTGATCGGCCAATTGTTATTAGGTGCGGTTCCGCATACGCTATGGTCCGTGGCCGCCATTCTGTTCGTGTACTTTCTCGGCTTCAACGTGCTGGAGGCGTTGCAGCCGTCGCTAGTGTCGAAACTGGCGCCGGGAAAGAGAAAGGGCGCAGCGGCCGGCGTCTACAACACGACCCAATCGATCGGTCTCGCGCTGGGCGGTGTGGCCGGCGGCTGGCTGCTCAAGCTCGACGGGCCGAGCGCGGTGTTCTTAACGTGCTCCGCGCTGGTCCTCGCCTGGCTTATCGTCGCAGCGTGGATAAAGGCGCCGCCGCGCAAAGCGGAACGCGCGGCCTGAATGAAATTTTTGAATCGATTGAATTGAGTCAGTGCAAACAAAACGCTGACTGAAGCAAAGTATCTACCGGAGAAATCATGGCATCTGTCAACAAGGTCATTCTCGTGGGCAATCTGGGCGCCGACCCGGAAACCCGCTACCTCCCGAGCGGCGACGCCGTGGCCAATATTCGCCTGGCGACGACCGATCGCTATAAGGACAAGGCGTCCGGCGAATTCAAGGAACTCACCGAATGGCATCGCGTGGCGTTCTTCGGACGTATGGCGGAGATCGTCAACGAGTATCTGAAGAAGGGCTCGTCAATGTATATTGAAGGGCGCATACGCACGCGCAAGTGGACGGATCAGCAAGGTCAGGAACGTTACTCGACGGAGATCGTCGCGGACCAGATGCAGATGCTCGGCGGCCGTGGCGGCGATGACGGCGGCTACAGCCGTAGTGCGCCGATGGATCGTTCGGGCGGCGGCTCGGGCGGTGGCGCAGGCCGGTCGAACGCGCCTTCGGGCGGCGGCTTCGACGACATGGACGACGACATCCCGTTCTGAGCGGTTCGGTAAGCGGCTCAGTGTCTAGCAGGTGCGAGTCCTGTCGCAGTAGTTGGTTAGTTTGATTGAGTAGCGATGGCGTACATGTGGATGGCGACTGAAACATGGGAGCAACGCCGGATAAACGTGTTCCCAACCCAGTCAGTGGGAGCGCGCAAAAATATGTAACCCGTAACGAAAGTGAACCTGAACAAGCCTCTACCAGTCAAACGGGTATAATCCCTAAGGCCGATGGATCGCAAAGACCGCATGGGCATACCAGTCAGTGCAGATCGCGTAGTTCAGGCAGCAGTGAAGCTTGTTACCAAACCTATGTT
>LELG01000379.1 GCA_001045575.1 Candidatus Burkholderia pumila | reverse complement strand
CTAACAGTCGCCGCTGGCGGCGCAACAGTGGGCAGTTGCTCAACAGCGTGCTGAACCTTGCTTACTTTGATCAACTGGGTGTTCCTCGACTCTCATAACCTCAACTCAACTTCCCGAACCGCCCGGTACGGACCCGCATGCCAGATGGTGTGGCACACGGTCTTACGGTCGTCCCCTATGCCGATCTGGTGCTCCACAGAGGGTAGCCACCTCATGCGGGCTGTTCCACGTTTGACGGTCAATCGACACGATGTTTACACGTTTCGTGTGCCAGTCCCTAAGGTGCTAGGCGCCAATAGCCGTTGACCAAGTGAGGCGAGCGCGGTTGATCCTGCTGCCCGGCGAAGGGGCCTCGCGCGGGCGATCATGAACGAACTGCGATGCGATTCGCGTTTCATCACCACATGGCAAACCCGTTTTGCCGGTGAGCGTCTGGCGGGCCTGTACGGCAGGCACCCAAGTCGTGCGCCACGCCGTGACCTGGTGCGTCTTGAGGCGCGAGTGCTCGACTACACACTGCGGCGCAAGCCCGCCGACGGCTCGACGCACTGGAGCAGCCGCAAGTTGGCCGTGCAGCTGGACTGGCCCTTCATGACGGTTCAACGTGTCTGGCGCAAGCACACGACATTCGTGCCGCATCGTCTCGATACCCACATGGTCTCTAACGCTCGCGCCCGCGCTGACCGAACTGCTACCGCGCTCCGGCTATGCCGCGATACCCGCCGACCGGCGGCCTCCCGGGTCGATTCTGTTCGCGCTATTTCTGGTCGGATGGGGCCTGTCTTTTATCTGGGGGCCGCTGGCAGATCGTTTCGGACGCACGAAAGTGCTCGCTGCGACCATCTTCATGGGCCTCGCCGCGACCGCATAACGTGTGGTGTGGGAGCTTGGCATCTATCGGTTCTTCGCGGGCAGCGGCATTGGCGGGGAATGGGCGCTTGCCGGAACGTACGTGGCGGCAAGCGTGGCCGGAAGATCGGCGCAAAATGGGCACGGGCTATTTGCAGACCGGCTATTACGCGGGCTTCTTTCTCGCGGTTGCGTTGAACTACACGATCGGCGCGGCGTTCGGCTGGGCGTTTTATCTGCAGAACGGGCTGGTGCCGTTCATCGCGCTGCTTGTCGTTCTCGGTTTTTTCGGCGGCAATTTCGCGCTGTTTTCGCTGTGATTGCCCGAGCAGTTCGAAACGCGCGTAAGAGCGACGGCGTTTGCGTTCTGCACATCGGTCGGGCGCTTGCTTTTTCGGGGCCATCGTTGACTTCGGCATCGGCGCGATGGTACTGCCATATGAAGACGCTCGGTATTCCCATCGCGCTGACGGCTGTGGCCTTCATCATCGGTCTCGCGGTGATTCCGCTTGCGCCCGAAACGAAGGGACATGATTTGCCGAACTGAGTGTGATGCCGCTTACCGTTCGTAATTTTTTCGACGGTACATAAGACGTTACCAGATCGCACAGAGGCAATGCGCCTCGTTCGATATAGTCGCCTCAAGACAACAAACAACCCACAGAGGTGGCTGCAAATGAACAAGTATAGAAGAGAACGGTGGCTGGCGCGCTTCTCATCGGCGGGGCGATGCTCTCGGGCGCGGCAATAGCGGGCGTATCCGTCGACATCAATCTCGGCGCACCCGGTGTATGCACCGCCTCCGCCGCTACTGGGGCCGTGACGAGTGGTATCGCCATCAGGGACATGGCGGGCGGCACGGTGGCGGTCCGGGCTACGGGCGGGCATCATGGCGGCTGGCATTGATTTGCCCTGACCGCGGTTAAGGTTTTTTTAATAACGAAACCACTCGCTCATGCGGGTGGTTTTTCTTTTGGCGGGTAGTTTCGCCATCTTTGCGTCGTGAATCGAGTCGATGTCACCACGACGCAATGTAACCAAAAGGTATTAAGCTTTCTCTTGACAGTTGGCAGAGGCGACGAATAATTTTCAAAGTTAAAACATTGCATCGAAAGCTTGTTGTTATATTCAGTCGCACGGAATAAGAGGAAAAGAGCGAGGTCGTGCGTATAGGATGAATCTTTCGGGGATGCTTCTGGCCGTGACCGCTTCCGTGGCTACGTTTTTCGGCGCACGCAGCAGATGTGCATATCGGCGTGAATCTAAGCGCGCCGGTTTATGCGCCGCCGCGGTCTACGCGCCGCCACCGCCGCCGGTCATTTATCAGCCCGCGCCGGTGTGTGCGTGTCCGCCGGTCGTGATTGACTGGCATGGGAGTGTCGGTAATGGCCGCCGCTACTGGAACCGCAACGATTACTACCGCTATCATGGACAACGGGCGCGGGCCGCATCAGGGACCGCCACCGGAGCATGGAATGGCCACGGGCATGGTCATGGCGGCCCGCACGGGCGGCATTGAACGGCGCATCGGCACGGCTTCGGCATGGGCAATCGGGATAGGGGCAGGCCTCGCGGCCCGCCCTCTCCCACACAACCGTGCGTAGGGGCCGTACACGGCGGTTCGGATCGGTTGCCCAGCTATCGACGCAACGATGGAAGACCAAGGGAGCCGAGA
>LELG01000378.1 GCA_001045575.1 Candidatus Burkholderia pumila | reverse complement strand
GTCGGGCACCGCCCTCAGCCGGTACGACAGGGGTGCGTCACCCAGATTCGCCGCTGCGAATTCCTCGCTTGCTCAGTTGCCGTGTCGTCCCCGATCGCCAATTTGCTGCCGCTGCATCAACACAATGCCGCCGCGTGCGCGTTTGTTTTTCCTCGAATCTCAAACGGGAATCACGGTGCCTCTGATCTGTGCTGACTTGCCGCGAAACATCGCCACCGTTTCGCCTTCGCGGTTCGTCACGCAGATTTCATAGATACCGGTACGCCCGCTCAATGCCTGCTTGATTGCTTCCGCCGTCAGACGATCGCCGCCTTGCACGGGCTTCAGGAATTCGATCGAACAGCCCGCCGCCACCGTGCTGACGTTGTACGAGTTGCACGCGAAGGCGAACGCCGAATCCGCGAGCGTGAACATCAGGCCGCCGTGACAGATGGCATGGCCGTTCAGAAAGTCGGGGCGAACGTTCATTTGCAGGCGCGCATAGCCTGGCCGCACTCCGCTATCTCGATGCCGAGCGCACGCGAACATACGTCCGCTTCGTACATCGCCTGAGCCGTGGCTTCGGCGAGTTGTTGTGGCTTCAAGAGTCGTCTCCGGTTGTTACATCACAGACCTTCGAAACGTGGCGTGCGCTTTTCGCGAATGCGGCGTCGGACAGCGCGGCGTTGGCGGCGGGATTCGCGCTCGTGCCGTGATAGTCCGAGAACGCCGCGGTCTGATTGACGAACACGCCGCCGGTCAGATTGATCGACAGCGGCGACGCCGCCGCGAATGGTGGCTTCCTGCGCGGCATCATCGATGACGGCGTTGTTCGGGCTGTAGACGGAGAAGGGCAGCGCGCCGTGCGTCTGCGCGATCGAACCTGCGAGGTCGCGCAATTGCGAGGTCGAGTCGGTGGCGATGACGAAAGAAATCGGCCCGAACCATTCCTTTGTGAATTGGGATTCGCCGGTGCGCGCGTCGAGCTTGAGGATCAGTGGCGAAAGCACGCGCGCTTCAGCGAAAGCGGGGGCGTGAGCGATTGGCCATCGAGCAGCACATTGCCGAATTTTCGGGCTTCGTCGATGCGCCTGGGCGATGCCTTCGTTCTGGATCGCGCCCGTCAGTTCCACGGCGCGCGCGATGCAAATTTGCCCGGAATACAGCGCGAGCGAGAACGCGATGTTGCGGGAGGCGGCTTTGAGATCATCGACGAAATCGCTGACGATCTGGTTCACGCTTACTTTCTCAGTATAAACCTGCGCCTGATGCGCATTGCGTTCGAGCCGCGTGCCGTTTTGTGTGCTGCCGGTTAAATCGATCAGCCGGATTTCGGGCGCACGGCGAGGTTTTGCACGATGTAGCCATCGTTCGGATCGAAACCGGCTTCGCGCAGCACTTCCCGCTCGATGCGCACGGTGATCGCAAGAGGCAGGATCGCGCCCGGATGCGGCTTGACGATGACGGCGTTGCCGGTGGCGAGATCGGCGAAGAGGCCGGGATAGCCGTTCCACGTCGGAAACGTGCAGCAGCCGAGCACAAGCCCGATGCCGCGCGGGACGATGGAGAAGCGCTTGTGCATCGCAAGCGGCGGGTTTTTTTGCCTTGCGGCTTTTCCCAGTGCGCTTCGGCCGGAATGCGGCGCAATTGGTCCCAGGCATAGACGACGGCTTCGAGCGCTCGATCCTGCGCGTGCGGGCCGCCGGCCTGGAACGCCATCATGAAAGCCTGACCGGTCGTATGCATCACTCTGTAACCGCTCTCGAAGCTCGCGCAGTTCAAACGCGACAGGATTTCGAGGCTCACGCCGGCCCAGGCTTGTGGACCGGCTGCGCGCCAGCCAGCCTGCGCTTCGGTGGCGGCGCGAATGAGCGCGTCGGGATCGGCTTTCGGATAGCGGATATCTAGCGCGATGCCAAACGGCGAACGCTCCTGGCCAACGCTGTCGCCGGTCGTCGGTTGGTCGAGTTCGAACGGCTTGCTCAAGTGCATCTTGAACGCGGCTTCCCCGTCCACTTTGGGACGGGGCATTTCGGCAAACGGACTCCAGTAACCGCGCGTTTCGATGGCGGCGGGACCCTTGTCGAGCGTGGCTTCGTGAATAGCGGATGTGTCATGGTCGCAGGGAGATGATCGGTGGAAGAATCCGCGCCGATAAATTAACCGACCGGTTGGTTGGTAATGGTAGCATTATCGAGATGCCGTGACGGGCTTCTTACCTGAGGACCGAAAGGAGGAGTGAATGGCTTACGAGAGAATCTGCTGGTGGGGAAACGCGCGGGCTTGTGGACTGATCACGCTGAATCGTCCGAAGGCGCTGAATGCACTGAACGACGCGTTGATGGACGAACTTGGCGCCGCACTGAAAGCGTTCGATGCCGACGACATCGGCGCGATCGTGATGACCGGCAGCGAAAAAGCGTTCACGGCAGGTGCGGCAATCAGCAGCGCTTTGTGCGGCGCGCCGTCGATTTCGACGCGGAACGATTCGCTGTGCGTCTCGGCCATGTCGGCGAGGGCGCCGTAGGCATCGGCATGATTCTGCTGAAGATGATC
>LELG01000377.1 GCA_001045575.1 Candidatus Burkholderia pumila | reverse complement strand
GTTTTAGCATTGTTATTGTATAAAAAAAAAAGAAGAAGAAACGAAAAAGAAAAGAAAAAGAAAAGAAAATTGCGTGAGAAAAATTAGCGCAAAATTAGAATTTGTTGTTTTCGGTTTTGTGCATTAATTTTCGGTTTTTGTGTAATTGAATTGGCCAAAATTTGCTTGCTGTTTTGGACTGATTGGCGGCTGCTTGAAGTGTTATTGGAAGATCCTAAAGTGTTTTGGAATTGCTTTTCCTAGTGGGAAGAGGATTGGTGCTTGAATTGGCCTAATTTGGTTGTTACTTGGATTTTGAAAATCCTAGCTTGAATTGGATCTGCCTTGGCCGAAAATTTGAAGAGCTAGTCTACTTGTGTTCGGTTTATATAATTGCTAAAGTGCTGCACTTGAATCCTTTTGTGAGTTGGAATTGGTTTCCTTATCCCACTTGGAAACTTCTCAACCTTACCTTTTCCAAACCCTACTTGGATTTGCCTTCTTTGTTAGCTGAACATTATTAGCCTACTTTGACCATATTTTCAGCCCTAAATTTCGAACCAAACAGCCACCTTGCATCCATAAATTGCTTCTTATTTAATCTAGATTACAAGCATTGCACACAAAAACTGATTTTCACACAAAATCACACAATGCATGGTTTTTAGATTTAATTTCCGCAAAATTATTTTTTTACCAACTTTTCATTCTTTTAGTTCGGTTTTAGGATCAATCCAATTTTAAATTTTCGTTTAATTCATTCTTCAGCTTACTTCTTTCTATTCTTGCTTATTTGTCTAAATTGAGCGAGACCATTTAATTCTTTGACATCTTTCTTTGTACTCTTATTTGTTCTGCTCTAGCATCGAGTAGTGCTAGTAGTTCTTGTGTTATTCTTGTTCTCTGTGTGAACCGGATAAAGAGAAAAGAGTGTGAGTGCAACCTACCCTTTTACTATACAGCCGAGTGCATACACTATACATTGGTGAGTGACTTGGGCTTGGGGTTAGGGTTTGTGAGGACTTTTTCTCCTAACACTTTTTCGGTTTTGCAGGGTTACTTCTAACCTTTGTTTTTGCAGATTTTAGCAATGGAGGACAAACTTGACCAACTAACCAAACTAATGGTTGAAATGCAAAAACGCATGGAGAGTGTGGAGTTGTCCATATCTCAGAACCAATACAATCAAGGCAAACGGCCTAAAGATCATAAGGATGAAGAATCCGACGCTGGGTCATCACATCGAGGGGGTTTTTCTAAACTTGATTCTTCTTTAGCTAGCATTAAATTAAAAATTCCTTCATTTATTGGCAAAGAAGACCCTGATGTTTATCTTGATTGGGTGGATCAAGTTGATTCCATCTTTGCAGTGCATAATTACTCGGAGGAAAAGAAAATGCAACTCGCAGTAGTTGAATTCTCAGGCTATGCACGGAGCTGGTGGAACAAGATAATGGCAGACAAGAGGCGAAATAGAGAAAGACCTTTCCTAACTTGGGAAGAAATGAAAGAGACCATGCGAAAGCGTTTCGTACCTAACTACTACATCCGCGATATGTACAACAAACTTCAACGGATTACTCAAGGTAACCGTACTGTTTCTGATTATCATCGTGAGATTGAAGTAGCGTTGACTCGTTTGCAGATTGTCGAAGATGACGAGGCTGCCATGGCTCGATTCTTGGGAGGTCTACGCAAAGAAATTGCTAACGTGGTCGAAATGCAAGACTACGGAGATGTGGAGGAGATGTACCAGAAAGCCTTGAAAGTTGAGAGGCAACTAAAGGAAAAAGGACCAAACCGCACTTCTGGTAGTTATTCCACACCAATTTAGAAGAACAACTGGCCTAAGAAAGGAAATGAGGTAAAGAAACCTACTCCTAATAGTGGGAAAGAGGTGAAAACTACTCCAAAGACTGAGGGGTATAAATCAAGGCCAGCAAGAGACATCACTTGTTTCAAATGCCAAGGTAAGGGGCATTACATGTCCGAGTGCCCGAATAATAAAACAATGGTGATGCGTGATGGAGAAATCATCTCAGACTCTGAGGATGAAGAATCAAAAGATATGCCTTCTTTGTATGATCCCGATGAGCAAAATTCTGATCACAACACAGATGAATTCAGTGGTGAGGAGAGACAAGCTTTCGTAGCTATGAGATCACTGAGTGCACAAGTGAAATATGACGATGATCATCAAAGGCAGAATATCTTCCATACACGTTGTACAATCAATGAAAAGGTATGCTTACTTATCATTGATTCTGGTAGTTGTACTAACGTTGTGAGTTCTCTACTTGTAGATCAATTAAAGATGGCAACTGTTAGGCATCCGCAGCCTTATAGATTGCAATGGCTAAATGATAGTGGAGAAGTCCGCGTCACTAAGCAAGTTTTGGTGAGCTTCTCGATTAACAAATATAAAGATGAGGTAATGTGCGATGTGGCACCTATGCAAGCTGGGCATATACTTCTAGGACGACCTTGGGAGTATGATCGTGCTGCCAACCATCTGCCTCTTATACACATCGGCCGCTGCCGAGGGGGGGTGGGGGGGGGGGTGTGGGGGGGG
>LELG01000376.1 GCA_001045575.1 Candidatus Burkholderia pumila | reverse complement strand
GCAAGTCCCCGGCCGTTTGTGTGGACCAAGTCGGCTGACGAAATTCTCGCGAGCCTCGAACGGTTTTGCGCTCCGATCCAAACGGTATTGAAATGACTGCCATGGGCATCGACACTGCTGCAGTTGATGAGGCAGTTCTCGCACGTCTTCGCCTGAGGCTTCATGGTCAAAACCACGCATGGAAAAGCTTCGATTGGGATGTGCTAAACTAGCTGCAATGTAATGTCGTGGGCCGCCTGGTTTTCATTGCAAGAGTGGAGACAGCTCGATGAACCAGCCCGCAGTAATCGAAGAAAACAATAACCACGCCATCGACATCGAAGCGCCAGCCTACGTCCGGCACCAACGATTGATCGAATGGGTGCAGCATATCGCTGCGATGACGAGGCCCAACCCCATCGAATGGTGCGATGGCAGCCAGGAAGAGTACGACCGGTTGTGCGCGCAGATGGTCGCCGCCGACACCATGAAGAAGCTCAACGCCGAGAAGCGGCCGAACTCGTATCTCGCTTGCTCGGATCCATCGGATGTGGCGCGCACCGAAGACCGCACGTTCATCTGCTCACAGCGCCGCGAAGACGCCGGCCCGACGGACAACTGGATCGAACCGCAGGAAATGCGCGTCACGCTCGACGGCCTGTTCGATCACTGCATGCGCGGCCGCACGATGTATGTCGTGCCATTTTCGATAGGACCGCTCGGTTCGCCGATCGCACATATCGGCGTGGAGTTGTCAGACAGTCCGTATGTCGTCACGAACATGCGCAATTCGTCTGGCCGGGCTTCGGCGAAAACATGCGCACTCAACTAGATGGTCGGTCGCATCGAAGGCATGGCACAGGGCGAGGAACACTCCTTCGGCATTTCGCCGCGCTATGAGGATATCGAATCGACTGGGGCGCACTCGGCTTCACGCGCGAACAGTTCGAACAGTGATTTCCGTCAACGATGCCGTGTGGCGCGGCGAACTGGCGCTGAACGACGAATTGTTTTCGCAAAACTGCGACAAGGCCTGCCAGATGCGTTGCCTGTAGCCAAAGCGGATATGGAAAAATTCCTGGCTGCGTGACGTTATTAGCGTCAGCGATTGATTAAATCAATCCTTAATTACGTGCCCACTCAGCGGCGGGCTCGTAACTTCTCTGCCTAACCCGCCAAAATTGGCTCGGCCAGCATCTTTCAATATTTTTGGGGCTGCAAAGGCGCTGCGCTTACGTTGTGCCCGAAGCAACAATCCGCGCTCTTTCGTCCCCGTAATCTGCCTCTCAGGCAGATTTTTTCTAAAAATCCCTATCTTTCCGCAACTTCTGCACAATTCTTCGAGTCCTAGAATAATTCTGAATTGCTTTGCAGCAAAATTTCGAAGCCGCTCAAACGCAGGAGTTGTCCCATGGATCATTTGCAGTCAATGAGAGTGTTCGTGCGCGTAGCCGACCTCGGCAGTTTCGCCCAGGCCGCCAGCGCGATGGACATCTCGAACGCGGTAGCGACGCGTCATGTGGCGGACCTGGAAGGCCGCCTCGGCACGCGCCTGCTGAACCGCACGACGCGCAGCCTTTCACTCACGGAATCCGGCCAGGTGTATCTGGAGCGGGCGCGTCAGATTCTCGATGAACTGGAAGATGTCGAACAGATGGTGGTGGCGCGCAATCACGAGCCGCTTGGCTCGCTGCGGATCGTCGCGCCCGTCGTGTTCGGGCCACATAATCTCGCACTAGTGTTACAAAAATATGCACAACGCTATCCAAAAGTTGTACCAGATGTGACGTTGATGGACCGTCAGGTCGATCTGGTGGAGGAAGGTTTCGATGTCGGCATCGTGATCGCGCGGCAGGTGAAGAGCGCGAGTGTCGTGACGCGGCGTCTGACGACGAGTTGCATGACGGTGTGCACGACGCCTGAATACCTCGCCAAGCACGGCACACCGACGCGGCCGGAGCATTTGCTGGAATATCCGTGTCTTTCGCTGCCATCCGAATACTGGGGCGATGAGCAAGTGTTCACCGGCCCGGATGGCGAAGTGCGCGTGCGTCCACAGAACGTGATCATCGCAAACAATACGGAAATGCTGCGGCAGTTCGCGCTGCTCGGCATGGGCATAGCGATTTTGCCGAGCTATCTGATCGGCAACGATATGTCGTGCGGTCAGCTCGTGCGCCTGCTAGGCGACTTCGAGTTGCCGCAGGTCGAGATCAACGTCGCGTATCCGAGCCGCCGGCATTTGTCGGCGAAGGTGCGGACGTTCATCGATCATCTGGTCGATTACTTCAGCCAGATGCCGAATCATCAGTTCGGCGAGCAATGGCTGCGCGATGGACGCGGTAAGCCGCTTCACGACGATCAGCCGTCATTCGACCTTCACGCCGATGACGACGACATGAAGCTATCAAAGCCGTCGCGGACGAGGGCGCGGATGCCTGCCCCGTCGCCGTTCTAGGCATTGCTTGCGGTTAAAGGATCGGTATAGGGGGGCGGGCCTCATGGCCCGCCCCTCCCACACAACCGCGCATAAGGGTCCGTACACAGCGGTTCGGATTGGTGATCGGTTGCCCGGCTATCGACGCAACGATGGAAGGCCAAG
>LELG01000375.1 GCA_001045575.1 Candidatus Burkholderia pumila | reverse complement strand
AGGCCGCTGAAACCCTTGCCCGAAAAAACGAAAAAGAGCTAAATAACAATCTCGTCCTACTTCACGAAGTGGGAGAATTTACGCGCCCATAACCATAAGTGAGAGAGCTTGAACTGCCCGCCCGGGGGAACTGCCAGGGATCGTTCATGTGAACTCAACCCGCCGCGCTCTTCGAAGCAGGCGGGTTTAACTTCGGGTGGAAGCGCACGCCGACTGTTTGCGATAGTTACGCAAAAAGAAAATACTAAATCGATAGCAGCCGTCTTTGTGCAGTGAGGCTCAGGTGATCCATAGCGTGCAGACCGCCGAGGCAATCAATGATGCGATAGGCGATGGTAGTAGTCATGTGTCGATCTTTTGGGATTCAGTGCTGGCAGCGCGCATGGGGTTAGTCTTGACGTCCGGCGACTTCGCTGATCAAACCGCTATTTCTCCGTTGTAGATGCGTCGCTCTGGCTGGGCCAATCGCACGTGGCTTGCAAAATCTGCTTGCGTTCTTCGGCTGAGTTGACCGCATACTGCAAGAACAAATCGAATTCGTCGACGCCCTGGCGAAAAGCCTGCTCGTTCAAGGCATGTGCAATTTCGACGCGACGCAGTTCGCCAACATCAAGCTCAAGATTGTCGGCAAGCTCCAAGGTAATCGCGAGTATCCGCTCGCGGACCTCAGGATGCGCTTCGACGAAGCGTTCGTAACCAACGTCGACTTGCTCCCGCGACAGAAGTGGTGGTTTGTTCATGTTTCTGATTCCGTGTTGCCGCTAAATATTACCTTGCCGCTTCTGCGGCCCGATAGGCAATAGATTCAAAATTTATGCGCTGTAGCTGGTCCAGCATGACTTGGACATCCGTTATCGACAATCGCCGAACAAACGCGACCGCAACAAAGCAGTCAATCCGGTTATAACGGTCTTATTGAATAATTTCTTTACCGGATACGCGGATGTTTTGTCGAGGCACACCGCCTTTGTAAGTGGGCGACTCCAGGCGACGGCTAATGGGACTATTCATTGCAGTCGATAAGAGGTGGCACGCGTAAAAAAGAACTTGGATTTTCCCATCAAGTGGATTATCATGTACATGATATGTCCATGTACATGCTGAGGCAAAATGGCAGCAGCCACTGAACGGATCGTCGTGCAGGTGACAACGGTTCAAAAGCGTGCAATCGCGCAGACTGCGAAGCGTCTCGGATTGAACGTCAGCGAGCTTATGCGACAAGCTGCACAGGGGTTCACACCGTCCGCCGACGAACAAGAAATTCTAGCGTTAGTCGAGCGTGTGAACGCGTCTACTAAAGAAGCAAATGACGCGCTGGATGACGCTCTCTCGTTCGTTGCGGAGTCGAACAAGCGCATTAAAGCGATGGTTGGGAGCAAGCAGTAATGGGTGTAGTAACCAACAAGGTGTGGGATGCACTCACAACCGTCATCAAGATGAACGACAAAGTTGTGTCGCTGGCTGGTACAGTCAAAGAGCAACAGGTCAAGATCGAGAGTTTGACAGAGCGCGTGATTCGCTTAGAAGCGACGCTTGAACTCTTGATGCGCACGAGCGGCGACAACAGGAAGTTGCCCCGCTCATAAATCGGAAAACACATGAAGAAATTTGAACTCGTTGTTGAATTCGTTTTTTATGCTGTTAAAGGAACTTAGCTTCGCTCAATGCGTTGTGCTGGAAGTGCTTGTGGCTGCGCTCGTGTACTTGCTAGGTAGTGATGGATCGTTGATGGGCGGCGTACTCCCGCTTTGGGCTACGGCTGCTGGAATGTCGGGATTGGCGGTCGCCTTTGGAAACCGTGCGCATGGGAAAAGCTAAATTCGAGGTGGCAACGGTGCGCGTGATCGCCATCTTCATGCTGTAAGTAGGATCGGCAAATGTCACGATCCCCGATGCCACAGAGCACACGCAGATCGGACAAGGACATTTGCCTAGCCTTCATGAATTGGCACAGGCTATTGGGTGGCTGTTGTGTCGATGTTGGCGGGACTCGGCGTAGGCACGTCGACACTGGAAATGCAGTTTCACTTCGCCGTTCGTGCATCGCAAAGCACACCTTCCACTGACCCGACCGTTGTTCGGTAACAAAAAGAAAACGGTACACTTTGAGGAGTCTTTGATGGTGACTATCAACTTTCACATTAATGGTCGCGATATTGAAGCAGAGTTGACACCTGGTCTTCGCGTAATCCTGCGTGAGACCAACGGCGCCGAAGTTGCTTTTTCGATTAGCGAAGCATTCGCTGCTCTGCTACCGCAAGGTCCAGAGTTTGTGCTTCGATCTACCGTGGATGACGCAATTCGAGCACTGGTGTTGAAGCACGCGCAAGCGAACTAGTGACCTGCTCCCGGTTTTAGTCCGGACTATAGCTAGAGTCCGAAGTTAAATAAAGACTGTGAGGTTGCTTCATGCGCCCGGGCGAACTGCTCGGGTGCGAGATAGCCAAGCGAGCTGTAAGGCCGCTCGGTGTTGTACTCGATACGCCAGTCCTCAATGAGCCGCCCGGCGTGGCGCATCGAGACGAGCCAGTGCTCGTTCAGGCATTCCTCGCAAAACCGCCCGTTGAAGCTCTCGATATAAGCA
>LELG01000374.1 GCA_001045575.1 Candidatus Burkholderia pumila | reverse complement strand
GCGCGAACGCAGCATCACGCCCTTGCTTGCCAAAATCGGTTCGCCTCATGGCGGCGGCCTCGATAAAACGCGCTGGCATCGAACGTTCCTTTGCCTGGCTTCATGCATTCAGACGGCTCAAGATTCGCTACAAACGGTACGCACACATGCATGAAGCATTCCTCTCGTTCGCGTGCTGCTTGATTTGCTGGAACAAACTCAAGATAGCGTCCGGTTAATTTCGCAACAGCTTCTTAGGCCAGCCATAAAAAGCGCCGGCCTTAACCGAAATCATATAGTCGGGCACAAGGTCGTTCCCCAACTCGTCGCGCTCGTTGACCACAGTCCAGAGCGCGACGCTTTGCGGTTGCCACGATATGCCGTTCGGATTGCGCAAGCCTGTTGCAAAGAGACGCGATTGCCTGGTCGAGATATCGACTTCCATGATCGCCGCGCGTCCACTTTCGGCATCGATGCCATTCTCGGCGACATTGCTGTTCGAACCCACGGTCACATACAGCTTCTTTCCGTCCGGGCTCGCAATAACATTCTTGGTCCAGTGATGATTGATATCGCCCGCAGGTAAGTCGATGAATTTCTCGCCGGGTGTCGTGATTTGCGTCGCGTCCTTCATATTTGAAGCGCAGGAGCGCATCTGTATCGGCGACGTAAAGTTCGTTGCTAATGAGCGCCATGCCAAAGGGTGAATAGCAGTTTGTCGATGAATACCGTGCGCGTTTCGGCTATGCCATCGCCGTTGGTATCGCGCAAAAGAATGATGCGATCGGTGCTAGGCACGGCCGCACCTGCGCGCTTTTGCACCTTCTTGATCACCATGCCTTTAATGCCGGAGTTCTCATCGTGCTTCGCGGGCGCATTGCTTTCGGCGACCAGCACGTCCCTATTCAGCAACGTTGCGATCCAGCGCGGATGATCCAGGCCGGTTGCGAACGGCGTTACGCCGAAGCCTGCGGGCGACACCGGCATTTGCCCTTGTGCCCAGGGCTTGGCGGAGGGCTTGGCGGGAGCGATGTTCACCGTAGGCAGCAGTGAACGGGCGCATCGAACGATGGATTTGAGCCGTAGCATTTGGCGTATTCATCGGCCAAAGCGCTCGTGCTTGTGATGGCAAACACGAATAGAAAAACCGACGCGAGGTGCCATTTATTCAAAGCCATGCTCCCTTGAGCGCATGCATTAGCCTCCGCCAATGCCCTGAATAATCTTGCCCGTTCCGCCGCATATGGGACATGTCGAGCTTTCGAGCTTGCCCGAGCCATTGCAGTCGGGTCAGATGTCTTCGCCTGCTCCGGGCGTATTCGGTTCGGCCTAATCGCTGAGACTCAATGGAGTTTGTTCGGCCATGGTCATCTCCGTTAGGCATTGATTAGCGGGAGCAAAGACTGTTCCCTTGTCAAGGTTTTCGGCCAAATGCTTCCCGCAAACGCTTCTTGGCGGTTTCCAATGTATTTCGACGTGCCTTAGGCAAATTACGTCCTGCGCGATTGATATAGAAGTTGAGCATCGACATGGCCGATTGAAATGGCGTGCCTTTGCGGCGCTTGCTTCGTTCAGAAGAACGCTTGAGCGAATCCGCGATTTCCTGCGCATTCCCGGTCTTGAAGATATCGTGTTCAATATCCATCGCGTCGCTCGTTTCCATGACGTGATGCGACCAGCGCTTGTTCGTCAACGTATGCCGTTGTCGGGTGCTGTTCGACTTGCCGCTATGCTTCTTGTTCGTCGTTGCCATATTTGAATTTCCCTACTCGCCGGCAATGCGGCGCGCATCAGCGAGCGTGCGCTTGTTACGCATCGCTTCAGCCAGCTTCGCCATCGCACGATCATGCTCACACGCGACGATTCGAGATCGCCATCGATTTCGATCTGATCCGATCCGATCCGTCGATGAAACCGAAACAGTCGATGTCTTGTCTAATGGAAAGTCCAAAAATACGGCACGCCGGTGTAAGTGCGTTCGATGCGCAGCGTTTTATTCGAGCCCGGCAGCGTAAAGCCCGCAATATCGCCTGCTGCAAAAAGACCGGAAGCAGCGCGCATCTTGTCATCGACCGCGATGCCGCCATCTTCGTCAAGCGCGACGCCAGTCATGAATGCCGTTGCCGATTCCACGCCGGTTCTTGCAATCACCATATCCGCTGCAAGTCGTTCGCCTGAATCGAGCATGACTTCGCGCACGGTGTTGCCACCGCGAAACGAACTGACGTGCGCATTCATATGGAATGTCACGCCGTTCTTCTCATGCAATCTCCTGAACATCTCGCCTATGCGTGTACCGAATTGGCTGGTAAACGGTACTTTGCCGGGCGTCACCACGCTTACATCGATTTTTCTTTTCCTTAGACAAGCTGCCACTTCGAGTCCAATGAAACTGAACCGAACCCCAAAGGTTGGACTCAACCGTGAGGGATTTATGGGAAAATACAAAAAGTAGACAAAGCTCGCCGCCGCCAAGGATTACTGCTCAGGCCATCTCAGCCTGAGGGCCGTTGCGAAGCGTCACGCTGTTGACGTTTCATCACTCAGGCAATGGCTGGCAGGGCGGATTCAACCGGTCGTCGTCGCAACACCGGATTGTTGAACAGATT
>LELG01000373.1 GCA_001045575.1 Candidatus Burkholderia pumila | reverse complement strand
GCCAAAATGGTTTGACCAACCAAGAGGACTCGGGGTAAAAACGCTCAACCCCGCGTCGCCACATTCCATGTGTTCGCCTTCCTTCGCGTGCAATCGCCGCTCGATTTGCGCCGAATACCGCAGCTAGTCGATGCCCAGATCCTTCACCAGAAAGCTCGCCACGATCATGCGCAGGCGGTTGTGCATGTAGCCGGACGAATTGATTTGACGCATCACAGCATCGACGAGCGGATAGCCGGTCTGCCCCGCGCACCATGCGGCGAAGTTGGCGTCGGCGGCATCGCCCGTTTCCCATTTGATGCGGTCGTATTTCGGCTTGAACGCGCGATGATCGCCAGGCACGCCGACCTGCGGAAAGTGATCATACCAAGAAGTAAAACTCGCGCCACACGAGTTCGCCCAGCTACTTCTGCGTGCCTTTGTCGCTGTGACGCTGCGCATCGTGTGCAGTGCGGGCGAGCGCGCGAATCGAGATCGTGCCGTGCTTCAAGTGCACGCCCAGATAACTCGGGCTTTTCTCGGCGGGATATTCGCGCGCATGGTCGTAGTCGGTCATGCGGCCGCGGAAGTCGCCGAACAACTCGTATGCGCCGCTCGTGTCGGCAGGGAACGCGGGCGCTGAGCATCGCCGAAACCTAAGGAGGCAAGCGATGGCATGGCATTGCTTCATGTGCGACGGCGGCTGAGCGCATCCGGATGATCTTCCGATGCATACGGTTTCAACGCATCCGGCGTCAGCGTTTCGAGCCATTTGCACTTGTACGGCGTAAAGACGGTATTCGGTTTACCCGCGTTTGTCATCACATCGTCATGATCGAAGATTGATTGATCGCAGAACGTAAAGAACGGGATGTCGTGGCTCGCCAGTTTCTTCGCCACGTCGTCGCGCTGTTTTCGCGCTCGGCTCGTAGTCTCGATTGGGCGAACACAGCGTTTACGCCGCATTCGCACGCCAATGCCGGAATCTCGTGAAGCGGATGCCCGTGCCGCACGATCAGCGTGCCGCCGCCTCGCGCAATGTACGATCCAGTTCGGCCGCGCTCGCATGAATGAACGGCACGCGCCGGTCTTTTTTATCGAGCGGATCGAGAATTTCGCGATCGAAAACGAACGCGCACAGCACGCGGCGGCACCGTGTAAGCGCGTGATAGAGTGCAGCATTATTCGCCGCTCGCAGGTCCCGCCGAAACCAGACCAGACCTACATCAAAGTCGGCCATCTCGCAGCGCCTTTGTTAAAATCCTTGATCATGTCCAAGACTTCCGATCACATCAATTTGACGAATCAGTTCCTGATCGCCATGCCGTCCATGGCGGACCCGGCTTTTTCAGGAACCGTGGTCTATCTTTGCGATCACAATAAGAAGAGTGCGCTCGGCCTGGTCATTAACCGGCCGACGGATATCGACCTTCAATCGCTTTTTCAACGTATCGATCTCAAGCTGGAGATCGAGCCGCTCGTCCATCTTCCCGTGTACTTCGGCGGCCCCGTGCAAACAGAGCGCGGCTTCGTGCTGCACGAGGAAGGCGAGGGCGAACCGTATAGCTCATCCATGAGCGTGCCCGGCGGGCTCGCCATGACCACGTCGAAGGACGTGCTCGAAGCGGTCGCCAGCGGCAAGGGCCCCGAGCGCTTCCTGCTTACGCTCGGCCACGCAGGCTGGGGCGCGGGACAGCTCGAAGAAGAAATCTCCAAGAACGGCTGGCTCACGGTTGAAGCGGACCCGCGCATCATCTTCGACGTGCCCGCCGAAGATCGCCTCGAAGCGGCGCTGTCGCTGCTCGGCGTATCGCGTTCCATGTTGTCCGGCGAAGCAGGGCACGCATGAGCCGCGAAGCCACGCTGCTGGCATTCGATTACGGCGAGAAACGCATTGGAGTCGCTGTCGGCAATACGCTGACCCGCAACGCGCGCGCGCTCATGGTCGTCGAGAATCGCGGACGTGACTATCGTTTTGAGGAAGTCGGCAAGCTGCTGAACGAGTGGAAGCCGAACGCCGCCGTCGTCGGCATGCCCTTCCATCCGGACGGCACGCCGCATGAAATGACCGCGCAGGCCAAGCGCTTCGGCAATCAGGTGAACGGCCTTTTCAACGTGCCCGTGCAATGGGTGGACGAGCGTTATTCATCGGTCGATGCCAAAGCCGACCTGCGCGAACGCGGCGTGCGCACCAACGCGCGCGGCTGCTTCGACGATATCGATGCCGAAGCCGCCCGCGTCATCCTTCAACAATATCTTGACGGACTTCCCGACGATCATGGTTCCATTGACGCCGAGGCGCTGTATCGCGCGCTCGTCGAACAGAATCGCGCGGCTTATTGGTGCAACGCTTGGCTCGGCCGACGGCACAGTGTTCGCGGGCATCTACAGCGGCGGCGTGTGGCTGGCCGAGCGGCTGGCGAAAGATTTGGGCGCATCGAGTTTCGGCGTGGTGAACGTGGCGCTGCATCGGGACGATTACGATCGAGATAGGGGCGGGCCTCATGGCCCGCCCCTCCCACACAACCGCGCATAAGGGTCCGTACACAGCGGTTCGGATTGGTGATCGGTTGCCCGGCTATCGACGCAACGATGGAAGGCCAAGGGAGCCGAGATAGC
>LELG01000372.1 GCA_001045575.1 Candidatus Burkholderia pumila | reverse complement strand
CATTCGAAACTTGAAGCGATCCGCTGCCTCAAGCGCTATATCGTGCGGGAGGTCTACTACGTAATTCCAGCAACGCAACCGCCAGATCACACAGACTCAAATTGCCCCTTGACCTTTAGAAAAGCGTTAGTGGCAGCCAGTACTGCTCCCGCGATTATCGGGATCTGGCAAAACAGCTCGGCATGACGATGTCGATGAGCCGCAAGGGCGATTGCTACGACAACGCACCAATGGAAAGCTTCTGGGGGTTCGCTCAAAAACTAACTCGTGCATCATTGCCGGTTCGCGACACGCGCTGAGGCTCGACAGGCCATCACCGAATATATCGAGATCCTTTACAACCAGCAGCGTAAGCAGGCCCGTCTTGGCTATCTGTCTCCTGCCGCCTTCACACAACGATTTAATAAGATGCAACTTGCAGTCTAGGCCATTGCTCTCCACGATTGACGACCAACCTCAGTTAGCGCGAGCGCGACAGAACGTTTATCGACACCGGTTCGCTTCTCGACGAGGCTGGCATTGACCAAGCAGGCTACGGTGCGCACAGCCGCAGGATGCGATAGTGCGACGGCATCCCGCAATAGTTCGATAGATGCGTTTAGATATTGGCCGATTGCATTGAGCATCGCCCGCGCAGTGGAGCCAGCGAGAGCTGGAAGGGAATCCAGCGCGAACATCGCGTCCGTGACGAGCAAGGTGAGCGCGCCGAGTAGATTTTCCGTACGCTGTGTCATAGGTGTCCCAAAATACATGCATCACGCAGATATGCAGTCCGCACATATATGGGAGAAGCGCAATAGCTGAAAGTTAAAGGAATCTACGCAGAATTCGTGCCGATCGATTCTATATGGAATACTATTATGTCAGTAACTGATTTGGAGGCGTCGCGATGACGCAACTTCATCTCGGCTTGAACCTGTCAACCAGGCGTACGCGCAAGTGGGAATTCTTGGAGAGATGAGACGAGTGATGCCGTGGTCGCGGCTAATTGAGTTGATCGAGCCGCTTATCCAAAGGGGAAAGATTGGCCGTCCACTATTTCCGGTTGAGACGACGTTGCACATTCACTTTCTACAGTAGTGGTTCGATCTATCCGACCCAGCGATGGAAGAAGCCCTCTACGTACGATGTGCCGCTATCTCGCGAGTTCGCGGGCCTTGACGGTGCGATGACCCGTTTCCCAGACGAAACGACCATCCTGCGGTTTAGGCAGCTGCTCGAAGCCCATGGGATCGCTGCGCAGATCCTGGCGGTGGTCAATGAGTATTGAGCGACAAGAGATTGCTGCTCAAGACGGGATCGTCTGTCGACGCCACATTGATTGCAGCACCCAGTTCGACCAAGAATGGTGCGGGCGCACGCGATCCCGAGATGCAGTCGACCCAGAAGGGCCGCAACTGGTACTTCGACATGAAAGCGTACCACGGCGTGGACGCAGAGTCAGGCGTGGCACACGGTCATCGGCACGGCGGCTAACATGCACGACATCAATGCAGCACATGCTTTATTGCATGGAGCGGAAATGAGAGGTTAATAATCCTCAGCGATGTCAGCGAGGACTCCGCGCATGCATCGATGAAATCCGACGCATGAGACTCCAGAAGTTGAAATAGCGTCGTATCCGATACGATTGCCATTTTGAGCACTTCGGCAAGGCCGTTTCGGATATGCTGCTGGGTAGTGTGGCCAGAAACGTGGTGTCGAGAACGGGAGCTATGGGCACGCAATAGTTACCGATGCGATTTTTGTGAAGGCCGAAGCTCACCCCGGTCTTGATTCTTATACTTGCATCCACGATCCCCAAAAGTTGGTTGGCACGCGCACGTAAGGGACATGCCGTCAATAAATGCTAACGGCGAAGCCGGCAGCATCTATCAAGGAGCCACCGCCAATGGCGATCGCCGGTTCACGTCGCCTATTGATCCCGAATTGGGCCATCTGCTCGACCGTGCGTTCGACCAACCGCAGATTTTTTGTTTTTTCGTAGCAGTTACGACTACTACGATTCGCGAGTTTTCGCCGCAGAAGAAGCGATTAACCGCTCCCGAACAAAAACGGAAGACCTCGTTCTCGACAAAAACGAGACGGCGGGGGGGGGATCTTCGCGACAGTTTTTCCGGAGATCCCCACTGCAAAAGAAGGGGGGATTGCTCGAGAGCAAAACACTGTTAGCGCAAGTGACTTTGTATGTCACATCAAAGCTTGCAGAAACGTCCCAATACTGGCTGTCTTCGGCTCGCTGAGTACTGAGTTGATCTGGTGACCGCACCATATTCTACCATCCGCTAGTATTGTGAGTTAAAATTCATTGAATTATTAGCTGTTTGTAGTACTGTGCGATGGACGGCACGTACTCCAAGAGGTGGCGAAGAGCGGAAGACCCAAGGCGGAACTCGTGTTGAGTGACTCGGAGCGCGAACAACTCAAGGCATTGACAATGCGTCGCAAGACAGCGCAGGCGTTGGCGTTGCGATCGCGGATTGTGCTGGCGTGCGCGAAGGGCGTCGACAATAAGGATGTTTTGGCAAAACTGCGAATCACTCAACAAACCGTTTCGAAGTGGCCGGCAGACTTTGTTGCTTATCGTTTGGATGGTCTGCT
>LELG01000371.1 GCA_001045575.1 Candidatus Burkholderia pumila | reverse complement strand
CTCAAGGAAGCCGCCGAGGCCCTTGCACAGAAAAAGAAAGAGGAATAAAACTTGACCTCGTCCTGCTTCACCCGGTGAGGGATTTTATGCGACCCAAACTGGGAGAGTTTCAACTGACCGTCCGGGATTACGCCGGCGTTGCACGAATACCAGGTGTCTTTCTTCGCGCTGACCAATAGACGATGCTCGGCCCCACACCTTGCGGCAGATAAACCCGCCAGTCGTTCATGCCGTAAGGAAGAAGTAGAGCGCGAAGTAGTTGTCCTGCCTGCGCCCACTGATGCAGACGTAGCGGCGGCTGCCCGGATAGATGTCGAAGTGCGCCACACGTGTGTGGCTGGACCCACGAACCATTTGGCGACTTCCAAACGCAATGCTGACGACTTGCGCGATACCCCAGCGCGCTGGTCAGAGGGAATCGTGTGAACGAATCGAGGCATGTGCCGTGGAAACACTGAGACGTCACGTGAAGATTAGGCGTTAAATAACTGACGCACAAGTGGTTTTTACGAAAATCGCACATCGCACGCACGTTCCGGATTTGCGCGCAAAAGAAAAGACGCGTCAGCTTGCACTGACACGGGTCTTGTCTGGTCGGGGCGAGAGGATTTG
This sequence comes from Candidatus Burkholderia pumila, assembly GCA_001045575.1. Lineage (GTDB taxonomy): Bacteria > Pseudomonadota > Gammaproteobacteria > Burkholderiales > Burkholderiaceae > Caballeronia > Caballeronia pumila. Next base: position 1,989 of record LELG01000371.1, on the reverse strand, counting down.
AACCTCCGACCACCTGCACCCCATGCAGGTACGCTACCAGGCTGCGCTACGCCCCGTAAAAAAAGTATATCAGAGAGAAATAAACAGTAGAACTGTCTCGACGATTTTTGCGCGTCTCTTCGAAGATTTCGCTCGACGCCGCCTCAAAGCGGCAATTCGGACTCGGTGTACGGCGACGTCTGAATGGTCACCGATTCATCACTGCCCGACGCGCGGCCGTCACGCCTGGCGGCAAAGCGTTGGCGGCGGTGAAAGCGCAGCGCCAGCAGCATCGAAATCACGCAGGAAATCAGATACGCGAGGATCCGATCCGTCCACGCTGAGCGCAATGCCATGCTCCCGTAATGCGTGTGGTCATGAAAACTCGCGGATGCGAACACCATCGTCAGCGTGTGAAGTCGAGTGACGTGGCCACAAAGCAGAATATAAAGAAGACCAACGCGCCGTTCCAGATCAACCGGCCCTGGCTCGCATTGATTGTGCGGCAGATGAACATTGCGACGCCCAAGAGCGTCAGGTTGAACAGAAGCGGAATCCAGGGAAAGTCCATGCGTGCCTATGCCTCGTGCGAAATAAATCCGTGAAGGAGCAGTTTCTCGGTGGCAGAGGACGTTACAAAGTGTCGCGCCTGCGGAACCAGAAAGCGGCGTGATCGTCGCACGCGGCATGCAGCCGGCGAATAAGAGTATTCCTAATTAAGAATGCTGTTGGCCCCAGCGCATCAGACAGGAAATCGATGAAGGTTCGCACCTTGGTCGTCATGTATTTGCGGCTCGTATAGACGGCGTAGACGTCGGGCGCGAAGGCGTCGTACACGGGCAGCACGCGCACCAGCGATCCCGCCGCGAGTTCCGGCTCGACGATCCACGCTGGGAAGTAGGCGAGCCCGATGCCCGCGCGCACGAGTTGCAACACCATCGACGTGTCGATGGTGTTCAGGACGGCGTGGTTTCTCACCTCGAATGCGCCATCCGGTCCCGTCAGCGTCACCGATTCGATGTTCATGTACGTCTGCAACACGAACCAATGCTTGGCGATATCGTCCCGGATGCTTGATTGGCCCGTGCTTTTCGAGATAAGCGCTTGAGCCGGTCAGGATGAACGGCATCGAACAAAGCGGGCGAACGATCAGCGAAGGCGACGGTTCCGACGTCGGGCGAATCGCCATGTCGTAGCCTTCCTCGACAAGATCGACAAAGCGATTTTCCAGACGCAAATCGACGAGCACATCGGGATACGCGCCTGATACGCGACCAGCAAATCCGCGCGCCGATTGGCGAACCAGCCCGGCGCGGTTACTTTGAGCGCGCCCTGCGGCTGCGCGGTCTTCGCGCCGACCGCGGCTTCCGCGGCCTGAAGGAGCCTAAAGGATATCGAGCGCTTCGCTGCATTGCTCATAAATAGACGCTGCCGGCTTCGGTGAGGCTGAGATGCCGCGTCGTCCGGTTCAGCAACCGCACGCCCAGTTGCCGTTCGAGATTGGCGCCGTTCGAGATTGGCGACGTGCTTGCTGGTCATCGCGGTCGACAGGTCGAGCCGCTCCGTTGCCTTCACGAAGCTCCCCGCTTCGACGACGTACCGGAACGCGCAGGCTGGTGAATGCGTCCATCGATTCTTTCCTGACGGGAAATAAAGAAGGATATTAGCCCGAACTCACTTCGGCCACTCGTCGAGCGCGTCGTTGAAGAGCGAGGCGACGACACTGCGCAGCCACATAAGAGCGCCGATCGTTATGAAATTTGCGATGCTAGTCCATTGAACCAGATGAATTGCACTGGATTCGTCGAGTTAGATCGGAATATTTCCACTTCAGTGGGACAGCCTGCTTGTTGTATTGACGGATGTAGCGCATGAGCTTCTTGACTGGACACTGGTATGGCGTGGAGCAGTCTTGCCCAGCACTTCGCCGGTAAAGACGTTCAGCGCGGCAAACAGGCTCAGGGTCCCGTTTCGTGTTTGTATTCGAAGCCATGACTTTCGGCGCGCCCG
>LELG01000370.1 GCA_001045575.1 Candidatus Burkholderia pumila | reverse complement strand
CGTGCTGTGCCGGGCCATTGGAAGGGCGACCTGCTCATTGGCCTGAACCGATCCGCCATCGGAACGCTGGTGGAAAGATCAAGCCGGTTCACGATGCTTGTGCACTTACCTCGGGAGAAAGGCTATGACTGATTCCGCGCACGAAAAACGGCCCCGCACTGGCCGGCTACGGGGCTGTCACGACGGTCAACGCACTCAGAACGAGCCGTGCGATTCGTCGGCGTAGACCTCGCCCGTGCAGTCATGGCATGCGCACGCGCGCGCATTGCTGCCCACAAGCTGTACGCACAGGGTTTGAATACGTGTCTGAACGATCCCTTCAGCGGCGCGTCCCTGAAAGCGATCACACCCACTCTAAGGAATTCGACCGTAACGTACGCAACAGCACCCGGCGCTTTAGCGTTTCGAAAACGAGCGTAACGGTCTCTTCACCGCAACGCTCGTAAGCACCTTAAGAAAATTAAAGATTTAAAAGCGCATCGCTTGCAGCAGCCTCAACCGACACAAGCGCCATCGATTCGCATCGATCCGCCATGCGCGGACAATAAAACCCGCTGCATTGGCGTCAGTTACGCCTGCCGCGCCAAAGCTGCCTTCAGCGTCTGCGCCGGAAAAGCCACGTCAACCGCCTTGGCACCTGCGCCGGCGCCGGTTCCAACGCCTAAATCCTTCACTAAAACCGCCTCCGCAAGCAGCGAAATCAAGGACTGCCCCACTTGCCCGCCGTTGATCGCCATCACATCGGGCGGCTTCACGATGGGCAGCAACAACGACGATCCCGCCGAGAAACCGCCGCATCGTGTGACGATCGTGCATCCGTTTGCCATCAGCAAAACGGAAGTCTCCGTCGAAAAATGGAACGCGTGTGTCGATGCAGGCGCTTGCACGCGAATCGTACCCGACTCCGAATCCAGTATGCCGGTGCCCGCCAATTCTCCGATGCGCAATGTCAGTTGGGACGACGCGCAAGTCTATGTGAAATGGCTTAGCAAGATCGGCGGCAAATCCTATCGCCTGCCATCGGAAGCCGAATGGGAATACGCCGCGCGCGGCAGCACGCAAAGCACCTACTGGTGGGGCGATCAGATGAAAAAAGGCATGGGCGACTGCAAGGACTGCGGCGATCCCTACAGCCCGACCGCACCAACGCCCGTCGGCTCGTTCGCCGCGAACCCATACGGTCTCTACGACATGAACGGCAGCGTGTGGGAATAGGTCGCCGACTGCTGGCACGGCTCTTACAAAGGCGCACCAGCCGATGGCCACGCGTGGGACGATCCCTCCTGCTCCGTTCGCGTGATACGTGGCGGCTCGTGGCGCGAAGGCGCGGCTTACATGCAATCCGCAACGCGCTTCAAATACAGTTCGAGCGTACGGCAATCGCAGAATGGCTTTCGCGTGGCGCACGATCAGTGATCTGCGCCTAGGTATCACACTCGATCTGCTTAAGCATCGGCTGTGCGTTTCGGAATTCGTCACGCTTACAAACCTGTTTTCCGAAGCGGGCATCAAACGTGCGTTTGACCTGAATCACATTCGTCGACGGATCGAACAAATAGTGCGAGCGGTAGCTGAAAACATCGTTCGACAGCGCAAGGTTGTCGGGCACTTCGGTCACGCGCATCGTCCTGGGAAGCGATATCTGCGATACCTCGTGATACGACCCGCCAATATACATACATATAAGACTGCGTGCGCTCGCCGAGCCAGTGGCGCATCTGCGTGGCGATGCCGCCGGACAGGCTCGTCAAGGCGGGCAAGGCAGTCGTGCCGGTGGCCAGACGATATCGTCGAGGGTGCCGCGCAGATTCGTATAATGCAGGCGATCCGTCGCAATTTGGTCGCGCCGCTGCATGGTCGCCATGCGCAGATTGATGCGTTCGATTTCCGCGCTATAATTGGCCACCCTTCACCCAGTAAGCAAAATTCGCAACGCCGACCTGCGCCACATCGATCTCCAGCCGCGCCTCGCGCGAAAGCGGCTGCGTGGCGTGCGTGCGCGACATCGTGCCAGCGGTAACGAGGAGTGTGGGCCGGTCCATATCCGCGAGCGGCAGATAGCCGAATTCGACGCTCGATGCCGTGCTGTCCGCGTACAGGTTCAGTTCCGGCATGTATGTGATGACATGATTGATCGCGCCCGAGCCATAACCCGGCACTCGGCAGCGTATAGAGACCGCGCCCAGGCCGATCAAAGCCGGTTCGTTGCCCGTGCCGACTGCATCGAGCAACGCGCCATAAAGCGCGACGTGATCTTGCAATCGCCATAACGATTCGCCAGCGCACGTCCGTCACTTTATGCGGCATCCCCGGATTCTGGCCGATGAACATCGCCACATAGCGGATATTACGGCGCACCCAGTCGTAGAGCATCTTCGCTTTGGCGCGCGGATCGGCGTCGTTCTGCGTGACGGGCGGTTCGGCGGTGTAGCCGCGCGCATCGGCATAAAGCAGTTTATCGGCTGGCAGATCGAACACTAGTCCATTGAACCAATTAAATTGCACCGATCTAAAGGTGCATGAGCAAAATGAATCTGAGTGAAACCGAGCGCGAAGAACTGCTGTCGATGCAGCGCAGCCGAACGATGGCCATTGGCCGAGTG
>LELG01000037.1 GCA_001045575.1 Candidatus Burkholderia pumila | reverse complement strand
AACAGTGGGCAGTTGCTCAACAGCGTGCTGAACCTTGCTTACTTTGATCAACTGGGCGTCCCTCGACTCTCATAACCTCAACTCAACTTCCCGAACCGCCCGGTGCGGACCCCCATGCCGGGTAATGTGGCAGGGGCACGGCGCTACAGCCGTACCCTATGCCGATCTCACAATGGAATACTGGCATCCAAACTGCTGTTTCTACGTATTAAAAGTATCAACAAGGTTCGAAGGAAAACGCTATGTGGATCAAGAGAAATCGTCACTTGTACGGCGATTAATCGCATATCATGAGATCGCGCCGCGCGTCCGCGTCCGTGGAAAGAGTGGAAGGCGCGATCAAGAATCCGAAAGTATAACATCAATGAATTGCTGAAGCTCGCGCCGCTGGAGGAGCGCGTGTACCAGCTGCGTTGCCTCGGAGGCTGGTCGATGGTGATTCCGTGGATCGGCGTGTCTCTGTCCGAATTGATCAGGCGCGCGGAGCCGACGAGCAACGCGAAATACGTGCAGTTCATCTCGCTGGCGGATTCCTCGCAGATGCCGAGGCTTATCCACGCCAATTCTCGACTGGCCATATTCCGAAGGGCTGCGCATGGACGAAGCGATGAACCCGCTCACGCTGCTGACCGTCGGCCTGTATGACGAAGTGTTGCCGAATCAGAACGGCGCGCCGGTGCGGATCGTGGTGCCGTGGAAGTATAGGTTCAAGAGCGCGAAATCACTGGTGAAGATCCGCTTCATCGAGAAGCAGTCGCCGACGAGCTGGAACACGTATGCATCGAGCGAATATATTCGAACGTGAACCCGAACGTGGATCATATGCGCTGGAGTCAGGCGACGGAGCGGCGTATCGGCGAGGACGGTTTTTTTCCAGCCGAAGCGCAAAACGCTGATGTTCAACGGATACGGCGATCAGGTCGCATCGCTTTATTCGGGCATGGACCTCAATAGGAACTTCTAAGCTGAGCGATGTCGTCCGCTTCCCAACTCAAAACCACGCGCGCGGCGACCGGGCCGCGCTGGGTCGTGCCGGCAAAAGTCATCGTCTTCATTGCGATGCTGTTTCCGCTCGCGCGGATCGTGGTGCTTGGCATGACGGGCGGTTTAGGCGCGAATCCGATCGAGTTCATCACGCGTTCGACCGGGCTCTGGACGCTCGTCTATCTGTGCATCACGCTTGCGATCACGTCTTTGAGAAGGCTAACCGGCGTGAACGCGCTGGCGCGTTTCAGAAGGATGATTGGCCTGTACGCGTTCTTCTTTGCCGTGCTGCACTGCACGACGTACATCTGGTTCGACAAGTGGTTCGATGTCACCGAAATCCTGAAGGATATCGGCAAGCGTCCGTTCATCACGGTTGGCTTCGCGGCGTTCGTGCTGCTGATTCCGCTCGCCGCCACTTCGCCGAAAGCGATGTGGTGCGCAAGCTCGGCCGGCGCTGGGCGACGCTGCATCGGACGATCTATGTGATCGCTGCGCTCGCCATCCGGATGAAAGCGGGCAAGCATGATCTGGCGTTGTCGAAGCTTTACGGCGTGATTGTGATGGTGTTGTTCGGCTGGCGGTTTATCGCGTGGCTACGCAAACGGCGCGCATAAAAAAAGCGATGCTCTCGGGCATCGCTTTTTCTTTGAAGCTCAGTTCGGCAGAACTTTTTCCCCCGCGAATAGTTGCTTTACTTCTTCCCGCTCGCGCACGACATGCGCCTTCGAGCCATCGACCATGACTTCGGCGGCGCGCGGGCGCGTGTTGTAGTTCGAACTCATCGTGAAGCCGTAAGCGCCCGCGGAGAGGATCGCGAGCAGATCGCCCTGTTCGATAGCCAGCGCCCGATCGCACCCCAGCCAGTCGCCGCTTTCACACACCGGACCGACCACATCGTACTGATGCGCCTTGACACTATCGCGCTGAGAAACCGGCTCTATGCGATGGAACGACTCGTACATCGCAGGCCGCGCGAGATCGTTCATCGCGGCATCGACGATGGCGAAGTTCTTTTCCTTGCCCGGCTTCAGATATTCGACGCGCGTAATCAGCGCGCCCGCATTGCCGACGAGCGAACGTCCCGGCTCGAAAAACACTTTGCGGTGACCGTGGCCGCGCTTCTCGATGTGATCGAGCAGCGTCTTCACGAACGCGTCGATATCCGGCGGCGTTTCATCGTCGTATGTGATGCCGAGACCACCGCCCACATTGACGTGGTGAATATGCATACCGTCCGCTTCGATCTGCTCGACGAGTTCGAGCACTTTGTCGAGCGCATCCAGATACGGACTGATTTCGGTGATCTGCGAGCCGATATGGTAACCGATGCCGACCACTTCCAGATTCGACATGGCGTGCGCCGCGCGATGGGTAGCGCGTGCATCGCTGAAGGCCACGCCGAACTTGTTCGCCTTGAGGCCCGTCGAGATATACGGATGCGTTTTCGCATCGACATCAGGATTCACGCGCAACGAAATGCGCGCCTTCTTGCCGAGCGACTTTGCGACTTCGTTCAGGACGTGCAACTCAGGAATCGATTCGACGTTGAAGCCTTTCACTCCCAGCTCCAGAGCCTCGCGCATTTCCGCGGCGCTCTTGCCGACGCCCGAGAACACCGTATCCGATGCCTTGCCGCCCGCCGCGGTCACGCGCGCCAGTTCGCCTGCCGACACGATGTCGAAGCCCGCACCCATGCGCACGAATACGTTCAACACCGCGAGATTGCTGTTCGCCTTCACCGCGACGTGCACGGTACCCTTGCGGCTGGCGCAGGCATCGGCGTAAGCGTGATAGGCGCGCGTGAGAGCATCGCGCGAATAGACATACAGCGGCGTGCCGAACTGCTTCGCGAGCGATGCGGTGGACACGCCTTCGACGTGCAGCACGCCGTCGACATAATGGAATGCGGAATCGTTCATGCTGTGAGAAACGTGGAATCGAGGATGCAGGGCGAAGCGGAATGACTTTATTTGGCGGAAGACGCGGATGCCGGTTTGGGCGCCGACTTGAGATTCGTGTCAGGCGACAGCGAGAGGCGAGAGCGGCTGGTCCGAAGTGTCGGGAACATCGCTCATATCCGATGCTGCGGCAGGCGGCTTATTCTGGAGGTCGCCGGGATACTGCGGCATGGGCGGCACCTTCGGCAGATAAAGCGGACCGCGCTGGCCACAACCACCGAGCGAGAGAAGCGTGGCAGCACAAAGGCTCAAAGCCGCTACAATCTCGCTCATCCTGAAAACGACTCGCATGACCGTCCCTGAACTTTGAATCAATGGAGTTTAGCATGACAGACCAGGAATACCTTACCCTCGCGGAAGCCGTGCTGACCGCGATAGAACGCGCGGTTGACCAGGCCGATGCCGACATCGAATTCGAGCGCAGCGGCAATGTTTTGACGCTGGAATTCGAGAACCGCACGAAGGTGATCGTGAACCTTCAGCTGCCGAAACACGAGATCTGGCTCGCGGCAAAAGCGGGCGGATTCCACTATAAATACGTCGATGGCGCGTGGTGCAACACGCGAGACAACAGCGAATTCTTCGCCACGTTGTCGAAGTATTCGACCGAACAGGCTGGCGAGCCGATCACGTTCAAGGCATGAAAGAAGGGCGAACCGTTCTGGTTCGCCCTTCTTGTTTAATGTTCCTTGAACAGATTCATGATGTCCTGCTTTTCCTGTTCGCCGACTTCCGGCGTGGGCGCCGCGACGCCTGACACACCTTCCGCCGGCGGCGCCTGGCTCACGCCGATCGTGGCGATGAAACCGTGCCCCGGCGTCATGTCATCGAAGTACAATTCGCCGCCGAGCGTTTTTACATCGGGCGGTTGCATCGGCTTGTATTCGGGCAAGTCTTGCAGCGCGCGGCGCATGTAGTCCATCCACACCGGCAGCGCGAGTCCGCCGCCCGTTTCCTTGTCGCCGAGACTGCGCGGGTTGTCGTAGCCGATCCACGCAATCGCCACCAGATTGCGCTGGTAGCCTGCGAACCACGCATCGCGTGAATTGTTGGTCGTACCGGTCTTGCCGGCGAGGTCGGTGCGCTTCAGTTCGTTGGTCTTCGCGCCCGTGCCGCGCTGCGCGATGCTTTGCAGCAGGCTGTTCATCACATACGCGTTACGCGGCGTAATGGCGAGCGGCGCGGTTTGCTGCGCGATCAGCGGCTGCGGATGCGACACCACCGAGCCATATGGGTCTGTGATATCCGCGATGATGTACGGATTGATGCGATACCCGCCGTTCGCAAACACCGAATATCCCGCCGCCATTTGCAGCGGCGTGACGAGACCCGCGCCTAGCGCCATCGGCAGATAGGCGGGCTGCTTGTCCGAGTCGAAGCCGAAGCGCGTCACATACTGCTGCCCGTACTTCGTGCCGATGTGGCTCAGAATCCGAATCGACACCATGTTCTTCGAGCGCTGGAGCGCGGCGCGCATGGTAATCGGGCCATCGAAGCCGCCGCCGTAGTTCTTCGGCTCCCACGCCTGCCCGCCGGTTTCGGCGGCGCTGAAGAAGAGCGGCCCGTCGTTGATAATCGTCGCGGGCGACAAACCCTTTTCGAGCGATGCCGAATAAATGAACGGCTTGAAGCTCGAACCCGGCTGACGCCATGCCTGCGTCACGTGATTGAACTTGTTCTTGTTAAAGTCGAAGCCGCCGACGAGCGCGCGGATCGCGCCGTCCTGCGGCACCATCGACACGAGCGCGCCTTCCACTTGCGGCAACTGCGTGATGACCCAGTCGCCGTCATCGTTCTTCATCAGGCGCACGATCGCGCCCGGACGGATGCGCGAATTCGGCTGCGCCTTCTGGCTAAGCGCGTATTGTACGAAGCGCAGATCGCTGCCGCTGATGGTGGCGACGTTGCCATCGAGAAAACTTGCCTTCACTTCCTTCGGGCTGGCGGACGTTACGATTGCCGCGACGATCTCACCGTTGTCGGGATGTTCGGCGAGCGCATCGTCGATGGCTTGTTCGCGGTCGTCGGCATCTTTCGGCAGATCGATATAGCCTTCCGGCCCGCGATACCCATGCCGATGCTCATAGTCCATCAGCCCTTTACGCACGGCCTTGTAAGCGGCGTCCTGATCGGCGGAATCGATAGTCGTCACGACGTTCAGACCACGCGTATAAGCTTCCTCGCGGTACTGCACGTACATCATCTGCCGCACCATTTCCGCGACGTATTCCGCGTGTATGCTGAATTCGCGTCCTTGTCTCTTCACGACGCGCTTCTGCGCCACGGCCTGCTCATACTCGTCCTGCGTGATGAAGTTCAGCTCGCGCATGCGCTGAAGGATGTACTCCTGCCGCACCTTCGCGCGCTTTGGATTCACGACCGGGTTATACGCCGACGGCGCCTTCGGAAGACCGGCGAGCATCGCGGCTTCCGCGAGTGTGATGTCCTTCAGATCCTTGCCGAAATACACGCGCGCCGCGTTGGCGAAACCGTACGCACGCTGCCCGAGATAGATCTGATTCATATAGACCTCAAGAATCTGATCCTTCGTCAGCGCGCGCTCGATCTTGTACGCGAGCAGCATTTCGTAAATCTTGCGCGTGTAGGTTTTTTCGCTCGACAGGAAGAAGTTGCGCGCGACCTGCATCGTAATTGTCGATGCACCTTGCGACGCGTGCCCGTTCGACAACGCCACCGTGCCCGCGCGCAGAATGCCGGTCAGATCGACGCCGCCGTGATCGTAGAAACGCGCATCTTCGATGGCGAGCACGGCTTTCTTCAAATGATCCGGCACGTCCTTGATACGCACGACGCTGCGGCGTTCCTCGCCGAACTCGCCGATCATCGCGTGATCCGCCGTATAGATGCGCAGCGGCACCTTCGGTTTGTAATCGGTCAGCGCATCGAGCGACGGCAGATTGGATATGGCGACGATCAGCGCATAGCCGAGTACGAGGCTCGCGCAGACGATCATCGCAAAAAAGCTGACGCAGAGACCGAGCAAAAGCCGTTGCCACCACGGGCGTCGGGGCTTCTGCCCTTTGGGCGGTTGAGTCGGCGTATTTATCGGGGAAGAGGATTGCATAGCACCACCAAAACAGTCACGCGATTATAGCTGCCCGAGTTTTGGACATTTCTTAACGCTTTCAACGATGTGCTGCGCGACGGGGCGCATCGAATCATCTGCCTTGTTTCTCCGCCTTCTTTCTCCGGGTGTGTCACCGATTCTTCACGATACGCGCTTTTCGTCCGCGCCAGCATGCGTCCCCTCGCATAAGGGCCGGATAGCCATTCGGATGAATGTTCAACGGCGATGCGCCTCAATACAATGCTCCGACTGCATGCGCCGGAACGGTTCGGCGCACGGTGGACGATGAGGTGTCGGATGCAACAGGAAAAAGAAAAAGTGATGCGCGGTTCGCTGCTGACGGTGACGCGGCGCTATGCAGCGGGAATCGATGTGAGCGAGGACGCCATGCGTCTCGCGGTTGTCAGCCGGCGGATGCGCGCGGATTCGTCGGTGTGTGTCGAGCGGCTGGAAACAGTGCCGTTGCCGGAAAGTGCGGTCGTCAACGGCGATTTCATCGATTGCACGGCGGTCGTGGTAGCGTTGCACGATGGGATATTGTCGGCGTCGGCAATTCACACGTTGAGCGTGCCGCTCGCGCGTCTGATCGAACCGCGCGGCGGCGCATGGCGATCCGTTCGGCGTCCTGGAAGCCCGCCGTGCTCGCGGAAGCCGAACGCGCGATGGGCTTGGAGCGCGAGGCGCTGGCCGTCGACTGGTCGGTGCAGGCGCGCGACAACGGGCAGGCGCAGGTGTCGATCGCGGCGACGCAGCGGCGCAGGCGGGCATCCCGCTGTCGGCGATCGATGGCGAACCGGCGTTTGCGTTACGCGCCATGCGCCAGTCCGGCCTGCGCGAACTCATCGGCGAAAGTGCGCAGCTGGAAAATATTTATGTCGGCGGCGATCTCGACATGATGGAGCGTGCAGGGCTTTCGCTTTCCGCTTTCTCGAAAATGTTCGATGGAAAGCCGACGCTGCCCTTCGAAGCCGCGCCGTTCTGCAATGGCGCAGCGGGCATCGATTCGGAGCTGAAACACTCGCCGCGTTTCGCGGTGGCGTTCGGACTGGCCCTGCGCGAGATGCTGCAATGACGCGCGCAGTGATTCAACCGGGGTTCAATTTGTTGCCGGACCGGTCGCGGAAATGGCGGGAAGTGCGGCGTCGGCGAGTGTGGCGGGCTGGGCGGCTGTTGGCGCCGTGTCCGGCTGGTATAAGTGGCAGCGCGCGCAACTCGACGACCGGCTAATGAGGATCGAAGCTTCTCTGCGCGCGCCTGCTGCTCAGCGCGACGAACACCGCCCGCTTTATTGCGCTCGAAGCCCTGGCCGATGCGCCGGCGGAACGCGGCATTGTGCTTCAACGCGTGTCGCAACGAACGGATGAAGTGGAGATCGGAGCGCTTGCGCCGGATTCGCAATTGGCTGCGCGCTGGCTCAAGAGATTGGAGCATGCGCGGGACGTGCAATCGGTGGAGGTCGTGGAGATGAAACAGCGCGCTGAGCGTTATGAATTCACTGCGCTCGTGCGGTATCAGCGCAGTGAGAAGCCCGTGGCGAAGCAGCCGGTGCGGACAGTGAAAGGAGGCGCGCAATGAATGCCATCACGATTAACTCAGGTGTTCTTCATATGGCGACGCAACCGCCTGACGCGTGGTCGCGGCGTCAGACCTTGTTCAGCGCGTTGATGTGCGCGGTGCTCGTGTTCGTGCCGGGGATGCAGACGTGGCGCATCGACGTTGAGCGAAGTGGAGGCGAGCCGCGCCGCGCTGGCTGCTGCCGAAGCGAAAGCGCTTGAAACGAAGTGCGTGATCGCCGGTTTGCCGAAGTTGCGCGAGCGCGTGGCGGCGCGCGCGCTCAAACCCGAACGCTGGACGCCGCTGATGCGCTTCAGTCCATCGCACAGCTCGCGGCGCAGAAGCGGTTTGCGTGTGACGGAGATCGAGCCGCTCAACAACGGCGCGGATCGCGCGCTGAAGTTTCGTTTCGCGCTGACGGCGCGTTTCCGGAAATCCGGTGCTTTCTCGAATCGTTGAGCGAATTACCGCGACTCGTCGTGCCGGAGCGCGTGCAGATCAGGCGTCAGGCAGGCGCACTCGGCATCGAAGCGAACCTGCGTCTATAATGAGGCGATGTCTGCCGTCGCGCTGCCCGAGCGGATGTATTTGTCATAATCCATTCGGCAAGGAAATGGCGGGCGGCTTTGCGCGTGGCGCGGACTTGCTGCTGGTCGGGACGTTCGTCGGGCATCGGTGGGCGAGGGCGTCGATGGTTACGCGCCGGGACAGCAACTGGGCGATGAGCGCATCGGGCGCGTGACACCGCGCACGGTCGAGCTTGCGAGCGATGATGGTTTCTCGCGCACCCTGGCGATGGCGGGCGAGCGCGGGGCGGGATCGTTCGAGCGCGTGGCGAGTCTTGAGGCGGGTTGGCGCGCTGTGTCGGATAAGGAAGACAAGACAAGCCAAGCCGCGCAAGAAAGAAGCCATCGAAGCATCGCGGTAAGGAAAGCGACGAGGAGGGTTCGCAGCGGAAGACGACGGGTAACCGCAAGGCAAAGACGGAGAAAGAAGAAGCGCCTGCGAACGGCATCCAGCGGCACTCGATTTTCGATCAAGACAAGAGCAACAGCAGCAAAGCGGCGTCGAAGCCGAGGGGAGATCGCGCATGAACATCCGCACGATCTCACTGGCGGCGTTGCTGATGATGCTTATCGCGTCCATTGCCAGAAGCGCCGAATCCCTGTTGCCGCCGCTTCCCGATACATTCGATGCGCAATCGGCGGAGCAAACCGTGATCGACACGAGCGAGCCGCTGCCGAAGGCCGATGCTCTGCCTGAAGCCGAGCCGCAGCCCGCGCAGTCCGCAGGGAACACGTCGGACGTCGCTGCCGCCATGCTCGCGCCGCTCGCCGAACTCGCCGCCCGCGAAAAGCTGCGTTTCGAAGCGCCCGCCCGTGCCGCGGACCTCGAACCGCTCGCCAGCTGCACGTTCGTGCTGCGCTACCCGCGCGCGGAAGAAGTCCGGAATGCTCTCCGGCTCCGGCAACCAGCCGTGCTCTCGAAACGCGGCTCCGCGATGGCCGATCCGCGTACGAATCTGCTCTTCGTGACGGACCTCGACGCCCGCGTGCGCCAGATTTCCGACCTGATCGCCATGCTCGACAAAGCGATGCCGCAAGTCATGATCGAAGTCAAGATTCTCGAAGACGAGGCCGATTTGTCGCGCAATCTCGGCGTCAAACTGGGCGTCGCGCCGCAAAGCGATCCGGCGACCGGCTTGGCGAGCGGCAAGGACGGTGTTGTGGTATACGATCTATTGGCGGGGCCGATCAACGGTTTCGACGCGGCGACCGCCGGTCTGACGCTGTTCGTCGCGCAGGCCACGCGGCTGCTCAATAAATAGAATTGAGCGCGCTGGAGGCCGAAGGGCGCGGAACCATCGTGTCGCGGCCGCGCGTGGTGGCGGCGGATCGCGTCAAATCGATCGTCGAGCAGGGCATGGAAGTGCCGTGTATCAGGCGAAAGTCGGCAATGGCATATCGGGCGTGCAGTTTCGGCGCGCAATGCTCAAACTGAAGGATCACAGCAGACCGCTAACGGCCCGGCTATCCACACGAAACATTTGCAAACCCGCGTGACGACGTCACCGGCGTGCCGGGACTGTCGAAGCTGCCGCTGATCGGCTGGTTGTTCCGTCACGATGCGCGGCGCAGCTCGAAAACCGAACTCGTCATTCTAATTACGCCGCACGTCGTCGCAGCCAGCGAATAAGGCCGGGCGGGGCGGCTAAACTCGACAAAGCACGCGGTTTGCCCTTAAGCTGCTGCACGAACGATTTTCGAAGAACGGGAAGGAAACCGAGTTGCAGGAAGGGCACGCGAACGCGAACATTTTTTTCGTCGGACTCATGGGGGCGGGTAAAACCACCGTGGGCCGTGCGGTTGCGCGCCGTCTGCAGCGCTCGTTCATCGATTCCGATCACGAGATCGAAGCGCGTACGGGCACCAAGATTCCGGTGATCTGGGAACTCGAAGGCGAGGACGGTTTCCGCACGCGCGAGGCGAATGTCATCGACGATCTGTCGCAGCGCAGCGGCATCGTGCTTGCTACGGGCGGCGGCGCGGTGCTGCGGCCTGAGAACCGCGAACATCTGAAGAATCGCGGCATCGTCATCTATCTAAGGGCGAATTCGCATGATCTCTGGCAGCGCACGCGGCGCGACAAGAACCGGCCGCTGCTGCAGACCGAAAATCCGAAAGGCAAGCTCGAAGCGCTGTTCGCGTCGCGCGATCTACTTTATCACGAGACCGCGCATTTCGTCGTGGAAACTGGGCAGCCGGCCGTGAACGCGCTCGTCAACATGGTCCTGATGCAACTGGAGGTGGCCGGTGTCATCAAGCCTGCCTGAAGATCATATGTCCGCCATGATTACCGTCAACGTTGAACTGGGCGAGCGCGCCTATCCAATTCATATCGGTGCGGGCCTGATTGGCCGGACTGAGTTGTTCGCGCCGCATATCAAGGGCGCGTCTGTGGCGATCGTCACCAATTCGACCGTCGGTCCGCTTTACGGCGACACGTTGCGCGTCGCGCTCGAACCGCTGGGCAAGAAAGTGACGACCGTCGTCTTGCCCGATGGCGAAGCGCACAAGAACTGGGAAACGCTCAATCAAATCTTCGATTTGCTGCTCACCGAACGCGCTGACCGCAAGACGACGCTGATCTCGCTGGGCGGTGGCGTTGTTGGTGACATGATGGGTTTCGCGGCGGCGTGCTACATGCGCGGCGTGCCGTTCATCCAGGTGCCGACGACGCTGCTCTCGCAAGTGGATTCGTCTGTCGGCGGCAAGACGGGCATCAATCATCCGCTCGGCAAGAACATGATCGGCGCGTTCTATCAGCCGCAGGCGGTCATCGCGGATATCGGCGCGCTGCATACGCTGCCGGAGCGCGAGCTGGCGGCGGGCATCGCGGAAGTCATCAAGACGGCGGCGATCAAGGACGTCGAGTTCTTCGAGTGGATCGAAGCGAATATCGGCGCGCTCAACGAACGCAACGACGACGCCCTCGCACACGTCGTCAAGCGTTCGTGCGAGATCAAGGCGTCGGTCGTGGCATCGGATGAGCGCGAAGGCGGGCAGCGCGCGATCCTCAACTTCGGCCACACGTTCGGCCATGCGATCGAAGCGGGTCTCGGCTACGGCCAATGGCTGCATGGCGAAGCCGTCGGCTGCGGCATGGTGATGGCGGCGGACTTGTCCGTGCGCCTCGGCCGTCTCGCCGATGTCGCGCGCCAACGTCTCGTGCGCGTGATCGAAGCCGCGAAGCTGCCGGTCATCGCGCCCAAACTCGGCGACGACCGTTACGTCGATCTGATGCGCGTCGACAAAAAAGCCGAAGCCGGCGAAATCAAATTCATTCTGCTGACTCACTTTGGCGAGACCGAAATAACCGGCGCGCCGGATCAGGCCGTGCGCGAAACGCTCGCAGCCAGCGTCCGATCAATTTGGCGGCGGCCTGAACATTAACGATGCGGAGCAGCCGGTGAGCCATACAGAACAAGAGTTTCCGCTGAGCGCGCCTTCATCGCTCGCGCCGTACGCGGCGCATTCGTCGCAATCGCGCGGGCGTCGCTTTCCCGAAACACTGCCCGCCGCGCACACCGAGTTTCAGCGCGACCGCGACCGCATCGTGCATTCGACTGCGTTCCGGCGGCTCGAATACAAGACGCAGGTTTTCGTCAATCACGAAGGCGATCTGTTCCGCACGCGGCTGACGCATAGTCTCGAAGTCGCGCAGATTGCGCGTTCCGTGGCGCGCAACCTTCGGCTGAACGAAGACCTCGTCGAAGCTATTTCGCTTGCGCACGATCTCGGCCATACGCCGTTCGGCCACGCCGGACAGGACGCGCTCAACGAATGCATGCGCGATCACGGTGGCTTCGAACACAATCTGCAAAGTCTCGCGGTCGTCGATCAGCTCGAAGAACATTACGGCGCGTTCAACGGCCTGAATCTGTGCTTCGAGACGCGTGAAGGCATTCTCAAGCATTGCTCGCGCGAGAATGCGCGCAAGCTCGGCGATCTGGGTGAACGCTTTCTTACGGGCAAACAGCCATCGCTGGAAGCGCAGATTGCGAATGTCGCGGACGAGATCGCCTACAACAATCACGATGCCGATGATGGCCTGCGCTCCGGCCTCATCACGCTCGAACAGCTTTCCGAAGTGAGCCTCTGGCATTCGCATTTCGAAGCGGCGCGCGCGGAGTATCCGCATATCGAAGGGCGCAGGCTAATTCACGAGACCATCCGCCGCATCATCAATACGCTGATCGTCGATCTGATCGAGGCGACCAGCCTCAATCTGGCGCGCGTGCGTCCCGCATCGCTCGACGATGTGCGCAACGCGCCGTTTCTCGTCGCGCATACGAATAAAGTCGCCGCGCAGGCCGCGCAGCTCAAGCGCTTTCTGTTCAAGAACCTGTATCGTCACTATCGCGTGATGCGCATGACGAACAAGGCGAAGCGCGTCGTCACCGGCCTGTTCGATGCCTTCACCGACGATCCGCGTCTCCTGCCACCCGCGTATCAGGTGCGCTTGCCGGTCGCGGAAGAATCCGCCAACGACGCGGCCGCGCCCATGAACGACGGCAGTTCGCAGGCACGGCTGATCGCGCACTACATCGCGGGCATGACCGACCGCTATGCACTGAAAGAGTACCAACGTCTGTTTGTCATCGATAACAACTAATGTCGTGGGTTTAACGACCCACGCACGATTCAAAACGGAGACCCATCGAATGGTCCGCAAGCCCTTGTTTCGTTCGATCTCAGTAGCCGCAGTCCTGTCTTTCGGCGTTAGTACCGCCGCGCAAGCCGCGACAGAAATCCAGTTCTGGCACGCGATGGAAGCCGCGCTCGGCGAGCGTGTGAACGCCATCGCCGATGACTTCAACAAATCGCAGAGCGATTACAAGATCGTCCCGGTCTTCAAGGGCACGTATGACCAGACGCTGGCCGGCGAGCATCGCGGCGTATCGCAGCGGCAACGCGCCGCGATCCTGCAAGTCTACGAAGTCGGCACGGCCACGATGATGCAGGCAAAGAAAGCGGTCCTCTCCGTCTAGTTCAAGCAGGCAGGCTTACCGCTAGACGAAAAGCCTTCGTTCTGACCATCTGCGGCTATTATTACAGCGACGCCAAAATGGGCTATCTGATTTCGATGCCGTTCAACAGTTCGACGCCCGTCCTCTACTACACAAGGACGCGTTCAAGAAAGCCAGCCTAGACCCGAACCAGCCGCCCAAAACCTGGGCCGATGTCGAAGCCGAAGCGGAGAAGATCAAGGCGGCGGGTTATTCATGCGGTTACTCTTCGGGCTGGCAAAGCTGGATTCAGCTTGAGAACTACAGCGCGTGGCACGTGGCGCCGTTTGCATCGAAGAACAATGGTTTCGACGGACTCGATGCCGTGCTCGAATTCAACAAGCCGCTGCAAGTCGCGCACATCCAGTTCATGCAGAACATGGCGAAGGAAGGCACGTTTCCTACGTCGGACGCAAGGACGAGCCGGTGTCCAAGTTCTACAGCGGCGATTGCGGGATCATCACGAACTCGTCGGGTTCGCGGGAGACCACCGCCAAGTATGCGAAATTCGATTACGTCGTCGGCATGATGCCGTACGACGCGAACGTGAAGGGCGCGCCGCAGAACGCGATCATCGGCGGCGCGAGTCTCTGGGTGCTGTCGGGCAAGGATCCGGCGGTATACAAAGGCGTAGCGAAGTTCCTCGCGTATCTGTCGACGCCGGCGGTTGCCGCGAAATGGCATCAGGACACGGGCTATCTTCCGGTCACGCAGGCCGCGTATGAACTCACGCAGAAGCAGGGCTTCTACGACAAGAATCCGGGCGCGGACATCGCCATCAGGCAGATGCTGAACAAGCCGCCGCTGCCGTTCACCAAAGGCTTTGCGTCTGGGCAATATGCCGCAAATTCGCACCATCGTCGATGAAAAATTGGAGCAGGTCTGGGCAGAGAAGAAGACGCCGCAACAGGCGCTCGATGCTTCCGTTCAGCGCGGCAACGAACTGCTGCGCCGCTTCGAGAAAACCTGCAACTAAGCCGCCCGCGCCCGCGTTGTTCATTCACGCGGGCGCTTCTGGATAGCAAAAGTACAGCATGGAAAACGCTTTCGTTTCGATACGTACGTCCTGCCGTATCTGCTCGTCGCGCCGCAACTTGCGATCACCGCTTTGTTTTTTCTTGTGGCCTGCGGGCGAGGTACTTTGGCAATCGACGCAAACGCAAGACGCGTTCGGCACGTCGAGCGAGTGCGTCGGTTTGGCGAACTTCAAACAGCTTTTCGCCGATCCGCTCTATCTTTCGTCGTTCAGTACGACGATGATCTTCTGCGCGCTGGTCACCGTTTCCGGTCTCGTGATTTCGTTCTTGCTCATGGCTTGTGCGGACCGCGTGACGCGTGGGGCGAAGGCGTATCAGACTTTGCTCATCTGGCCGTATGCGCGGTCGCGCCTGCCATCGCTGCGGTGCTGTGGTCGTTTCTGTTCAATCCGAGCATCGGGCTGGTGACCTATGCGCCGGCAAGCAAGGAATTATCTGGAATCACGCGCTGAATGGCGCGCAGGCGATGTTTTTCGTCGTGCTCACGTCCGTGTGGAAGCAGGTGAGCTACAACTTCCTGTTCTTTGTTCTTCTATGCGGGTCTTCAGGCGATTCCGCATTCGCTGATCGAAGCGGCTGCGATAGACGGCACCGGCCCCGTGCGACGCCTCTTCGGCATCGCGCTGCCGTTGCTGTCGCCGACGAGCTTCTTCCTGCTCGTCGTCAATCTCGTCTACGCGTTTTTCTTCTTCTTCTTCTTCTTCTTCTTCGATACCTTTCCTGTCATCGATACCGCGACCGGCGGCGGCCCCGCGCAATCGACCAAAACGCTCATCTACAAGATTTTCGCGGAAAATTTCCAGGGGTTCGATATCGGCAGTTCGGGCGCGCAATCCGTCGTGCTGATGATGATCGTCATTGTGTTGACGGTGATTCAGTTCCGCTTCGTCGAACACAGGGTTCAATACTCACGATCGAAAACCGGCGCGGCATCGATGAATTCGCACGAAGTCTTCAGCGTGCCGCTGTCGCTGATTACGAGTACGCACTCGTTCGAGAACATCGCGCATATCTGGACATATGGCAGCGGCAATGCAGCCGCGTCCTTCGGCCTCATGCTTCTCTTCTCAATAGTTTAATGATAGCGCTGGTCATCAGCATCGGCAAGATCGCGGTGTCGATCATTTCGGCGTATGCCATCGTGTTCTTCCGCTTTCCGCTGAAGAACGTCGCGTTCTCATATTTATCACGCTGATGCTGCCCGTCGAAGTGCGCATTTTCCCGACCGTGCAAGCTGTTTCGTCTATGCATCTCGCCAACACGTACGCCGATCTCACGCTGCCGCTGATCGCATCGGCGACGTTCCTGTTCCGCCAGTTCTTCATGACGCTGCCGGACGAGTTGATGGAAGCGGCGCACATCGACGGCGCGCGGCCTGTGCGCTTCTTCTGGGACGTCGTGCTGCCGCTGTCGAAGACGAATATCGCGGTGCTGTTCATTATAACCTTCGTCTACGGGAATCAATATCTGTGGCCGATTCCGATTACTAACGAACAGTCCTTGCAGACGGCGGTGGTGGGCATCAAGAACATGATTGCATCGGGCATACCGCGACGGAATGGCATCTCGTAATGACCGCCACGCTGCTCGCCATGCTGCCGTCGCTCCCCGTCGTCCTGACGATGTAACGCTGGTTCGTGCGTGGACTCGTCGACTCCGAGAAATAACAATATGGCTGCGTTAAATCTCAAAGGCGTCAAGAAGACTTACGACGGCAAGCCGTAAGTGCTGCATGGCATCGATGTGGCGATCGAAGACGGCGAATTCGTCGTGATGGTCGGGTCATCCGGCTGCGGCAAATCGACTTTGCTGTGCATGGTCGCGGGATTCGAAAGTGTGTCGGACGGCAGTATTGAAATTGGCGGGAAAGTGGTGAACAAGCTGGAGCCGAAGGACCGCGGATATTGCGATGGTCTTCCAGAACTACTCGCTTTATCCGCACATGAGCGTCGCGCAGAACATGGCGTATGCGCTGAAGATCGCGGGCACAAGCCGCGCACAGATCAATGAGCGCGTGGCCGTGGGACGCGCGATCGTTCGTGAACACGTCGTGTTTCTCTTCGATGAACCGTTGTCGAATCTCGATGCCAAGCTGCGCGTGCAGATGCGTCTGGAAATTCAGCGCCTTCATGCGCGATTCGCCACGACGAATCTCTACGTCACGTACGACCAGATCGAAGCGATGACGCTTGCGCAACGTGTCATCGTCATGAACAAAGGCACTCTGAACCAGAGCGGCGCGCCGACCGAAGTGTACGAACGTCCGGCGACGGTGTTCGTGGCGAGCTGCATCGGCTCGCTGGCGATGAAGCTACTTTCGGGACGCGTGTCGGAAGACGGAGCGTCGTTCGTCGTTGCGGGCGATGGCCCGTCGTTGTCTTTGTCCGGCGTCGAGCGTGAATTGCACGGGCGCGAAATTATCCTCGGCATTCGCCCGGAACACATGACGCCGGGCAATGCCAACGCGGCAAGTGCCACACTCGAAGTCGATTCGGCGGAACTGCTCGGCGCGAACAATCTGGCACACGGCAAATGGGGCAAGCACGATGTCGCGGCGCGCTTGCCGCATGCACATCGGCCGGAGCGGGGCGAACGGCTCACCGTGTCACTGCCGCCATCGCAATTGCATTTTTTCGATCCGGCGAGCGGACTGCGCGCGAACTGAACGGAGCAGATGCGATGATAACCTGGCCTTATCCCGCGATCGTCGCGCATCGGGGCGGCGGCAAGCTCGCGCCGGAAAACACGCTCGAAGCCATCGACGTGGGCGCGCGTCTCGACCTCAAAATGATCGAGTTCGATGCCAAGCTGTTCGCTGACAACGTTGTTTTTCTGTTGCACGACGACGACGTAGACCGCACATCGAACGGACATGGCGCGGCGAAATCTATGACATACGCTGATTTGCATCGGCTCGATGCGGGATCGTGGTTCGGCGAAAAGTTTGCGTGCGCGCGCATGCAAACGCTCGCGCAAGTGCACGAACGCTGCGTCACGCTCGGCCTGATGGCGAACGTCGAAATCAAACCCGTGTCCGGGGCGCGAGAAGGAAACCGGCACGCTGGTCGCACGCGAGGCGGCGCGGCTATGGAACGACGCGCTGTTGTCATCGCTCTCTTATGAATGAAGCGCTGGAAGCCGCGCGTGACGAAGCGTCCGACTTGCCGCCGGCATGCTCTACAACAACAAAGTGCCTGCCGACTGGCGCGCGCAAACCGCGGCACTGTCGTGCGTGTCGCTGCATGCGAACCATCGCACGCTCGCAACGAGCGCGAGCCCGCCGACCAGCGCAATGGTCTGCCAGGGCTTTTCGTGGAGTAGGCGTCGGCGTCATCCCAGCACGGCGCTGGCGCGTTGGCGGAAGGCCGCGTGGGTATCCGTTCAGGCGGTTGCGGGCGGTGCCCAGACGATCGCTGATCTGTGCGCGGAGAGCGGCGGCATCCGTGGCGGTGCCGTTCGACAGCGTGTCTTCGAGTTCGCTCAGCAGCGTGCGCAGCTCCGAACCGATAGGCTTCACGGCCATGCCGCATCATGCGTCGGGCGCGACTTGTGGTGCTGTTCCATGAATCTCCGATGGCGTCTCGCGTATTGGGCAATGCGTTCATAGATCGCTCCCGTCGATGGATGAATCGTGGATAAGCCCTTTTTTCCAGCAGGGAAATATTTTATAATTCAACGAATTCGATGCCGACGTTCCGCTTTTGTCCGGCTGGTAGGCATTAAGCGCACGGCCGGATATTTTTATCGCGGACGCGCGTAAGAACTGCAACCATTTTGACCTGCCCCCCGGTTTTAGTCCGGACTATAGCTAGAGTCCGAAGTTAAATAAAGACTGTGAGGTTGCTTCATGCGCCCGGGCGAACTGCTCGGGTGCGAGATAGCCAAGCGAGCTGTGAGGCC
>LELG01000369.1 GCA_001045575.1 Candidatus Burkholderia pumila | reverse complement strand
TGGGCAAGACTGCTCCACGCCATACCAGTGTCCAGTTCGTCGCGTTTCTCACCGAGGTGGTATCGGCGCAGCCCGCCGGAAAGGAGATTCACGTGATCTGCGATAACGTGAGCAGCCACAAAACCGACGTCGTTCAAACTTTTCTGGCTAACCATACGAACGTCTCGATGCATTACACCCCCCACGTATTCGTCACGGCTCACAAAAATCTCGACAAGAAGCTCATGCGCTACATCCGTCAATACAACAAGCAGGCTGTCCCACTGAAGTGGAAGTATTCCGATCCAATTCGACGAATCCAGTGCAATTCATCTGGTTCAACCGAGTAGTAGCTGCGATGCGCAGACCACGTTCGATGACAGCGCGCCGCGCATGGTCAGCCACATGATGACTTCCGCACCCTCATAGCCGCCCAGTTCTGCATATTCGGCAATGGTCACGTTTGCGAGCTGCTCGGGATCGCGCTCGAAGAGATCGAGGAAGCGCGCGTCCCATGCCGTGTTGTTGAAGCCCGCGCGTTCGCCGTATACTTGATGCGACAGACTGCCGGTGGTAAGAATTTCTATCTTCAAATCCTCAGGATAACTTTCGATCGCACGGCGCAGCGCCTGCCTCAGCTTGTAGAAGCGGCGCGCGCTCGGCACCGGCATTTGCAGCGACATGAGCCTAACGGGCTATTCCGGCTTGTGCGGGCACAGAGCATGGACAGCGGGCGAGAAACAGCCGTATCGAGCGCCTTGTTCTGGAAGAACGACAGGTCGAATTCATTGGTCATCAGCGACTGACCGAAATGCGCGGCGAACGCCGGATCGCCTTTGATCGGCGGAAGATCGCGCGCACCACCGCCTTCATCCGCCACACGCCATTCAGGGCCAACACCCAGCGTGAATGCCGAATAGTGATCGAAGAAGAAAGACGTGACATGATCGTTATAGATGGCCACGATCACATCCGGCTTTTTCTCCTGAAGCCAGTCCGCGAGCGGCGCGAAGTTCTCGAAGATGGGCGCCCAGATCGGATCGTCGCGCTTGTTCTTGTCGAACGCGAAGCCGATGGTCAGCGTATGCGAAGCGGCAATGCCTCCGATGATGCGTGCTATGAGGAACTTCTTCCGGTGCTCAAGCGTTCCGCACGCAGGTTTGTGCATGGGTCGGTGGTGCGTCAAAAATGTGACGACTGGCCGGGAAGATACTGGAAAACACGTCGCGTATGGGACTAGGCGTAAACCACGACGAGGGCATCGAATCGATACCTTCTGACGGTGCGGAAGGCTTGCCGTGGCGGTGTTCCATTATCCAGACCACCTTTGTTGCGTGTGCAAGCTCA
The DNA here is from genome assembly GCA_001045575.1 of Candidatus Burkholderia pumila. Taxonomy (GTDB): domain Bacteria; phylum Pseudomonadota; class Gammaproteobacteria; order Burkholderiales; family Burkholderiaceae; genus Caballeronia; species Caballeronia pumila. Next base: position 1,294 of record LELG01000369.1, on the reverse strand, counting down.
TAAACAGATGCCCGCGAAAGCAAGATACAAGCGCTTCTCGCGCAGTGGTTATTTGCAAACTAAACCTGAACCGCTGCAAAAAAAAATCTGAGCTGGCGAAAAAGTCACAAATAAAACTGAACTGGCAGCGGCCTGCCGCCAAAAAACTTTGCAAACAAATCTGTTTTCAGCGCCCTAATCTGCTGATTTCACGAAGTCTTTTGAGTTTCCCACGCCTCCACCTTTGCAACCCTATCGCTGGGCCGAGAACTGGTGATGCGTCTTACCTTCAGTTTTTCTCGCCGCCAGCCGGCTCGCCAGAATTTGGTATCAGTTAAATCAATGACTTGCGTGAACTTTTGCAAACAAAGCTGGCCTCGAAGTTCTCGTTTGCAAATAAAATCTATCTTGCGTTACCGCTATCGCTCAGTAGCGCCGTCCGAACACGGCGTTTTTGATTTCTTGCTAACCCGAACGTTCAGATTGTCCGGACGACATACAACCGCGCTGTCGCCCCGTTTCGAGTGGGCTACGGCTCCGCTTCATCCGGGGGCTGTTGGCCGAGAATCGCAGTGACTAATTACAAGCCGCGTCATGTAGCGGCCATACTGTGCTGGACACTTGCAGGCAGGGTGCGGCGTACTCTGCAGGCAACCTGTGAGCGTCTGACCGTTGGGGCTCTATCCGGCGCAACTGCTTCATACATTCTCATTCACGCACAAGTTGCCCTCCTACCTTTCCGATGAGACGAATGCTGCCGTTCTATCGGCGCCTTTACCGTTGGTGCGGTCGAGCCCGACAGACTCAGCCCGACACCCAGCTTCGAACGCGTGGTTCCTTCGAACAGGTAGCCGACTTTGTTCACACTGCTTTATCCTGGCCAACCAGATCTTCAATGACACAACGGCGACGCAGAACCTATCCAGTCCAGACTCCATGAAACTGAAACGGTCGAGCTAGCACGGCTCACAATTGACGATGTCAGTGTCAGTGCGTACCTGCGGACGGACGTGAGTACCCGTACTAAATTACCGCGATTCAATAGCTCCGGCTCCGATCTACGAGATCTACGAGAAATTCGCGAATCGCGATAGCTGGCGCGCGACAAATCAGCGTCGGCTAGTCCATTGAACCATATGAACCATATGAATTGTGCACCGGATGCGTCGAGTTGGATCGGAATACTTTCACTTCAGTGGGACAGCTTGCTTGTTGTATTGACGGATGTAGCGCATGAGCTTCTTGTCGAGATCTTTGATGCTGTTGAATATCCCGCGCGTGATGACGTCGCGCTTGATGCGGGCAAACCCGTTCT